>DAICZO010000049.1 GCA_027311125.1 Acidobacteriaceae bacterium | reverse complement strand
GTGCTGGGGCTGGGGCGTGGGGAGCAGGTGGTTCCGCTGCCGGATATGGGGAGCGTGGCGTGCGTGGTGGCGGTGCCGGACGTGGGAGTGTCTACGCCGACGGCGTTTCGGGACTGGGATGCGCGGGTGGCGGGTGCCGGGTTGACTTCCTCCCCCGCTCCCGATAGACTTATGGAGTTGAGTCTCGCTTATGCGGCCTGCTATGTACCACCAGCAAGCGCAGAGCACGGCACTTCCGGTATTGTTCGCGGCGAAGATCCTGAGAAAAAACGGGATAGGACTGATGAAAGTCAGTCTGGCTTGCTGAACGATCTCGCGGAGAATACCCTTCTCTCGCTTGTCCGCACCGGGGTTGAAAACGGCGGTCTTCAGAACGATTTTGAAGCGGTCGTCTTTCCGAATTATCCCTCCTTGCGTGAAATCAAGCGTTTATTGATGGGTGAAAATTCAGGAAGTCCTGCGTTGTACGCGGCGCTTTCGGGGTCGGGGTCGGCACTGTTTGGACTGTACGGGTCTCAGGCGGATGCAGAAGCTGCTCAACGGCGTGTCCAGGAGTCTGGGGTCAAGGCGCTCATTACGGAGACCTTGCCGCGGACGGAGTACTGGGCGAGAATGTTCGCAGGGTAGGCGAGTTTGTTGCAGGAAGCGGCAGGACAAAAGCAGGTCCTCCGCGGCGCAAAAGATAGCGAGAGCGGTCTTTTGTGGCGATAACAGGTTTCGCTACTGGGCGATCGACTAATGGTAGGTCAAGTGCCTTTGAAGCACTTTGTCTAGGTTCGAATCCTAGTCGCCCAACCAGTTTGTCGGCGCCAGCGCGATGAGATTGTATTAGGGTTCTTTGGCGGTGTAACGTGCCGCAGAAGTTAGATGATTCGATGGACGCAGGCCGCGGACGAAAAGCAAGATGCGGCAGCGGAAGCAGAGTTAGAAGTTTGAAAGTACCGAACGTCTTTATTTTTCAGCAGGATTTAGTCACGGGTTTTTGATTCGGAACTGAAGTTTGAAGAGAAGTACGGGGTCGCAACAAGGCCTCGCGAGACATAGCAGCAGGAGCTACCAAGGTCAACCAACCTCGAGGGTTTCCAAACGTGAACAACCAAGACACGACTGCGGTTCTTTCCCCTAGTTCAGTGCAAACTGATGAGATGGCAACAAGCTCTCAGTCTGCGTCAGCGACCTCCGTCACGGGCCTTCCCGGCGGACCAGCCAAGCCAGCAGCGACCGAAAAGGCGTCCGAGAAAAAGAAGACCGGACGGCTGGGCGAGGCAAAGCGCTTCAAGATTTTTTGCGGATCGGCCAACAATGCGTTGGCGGAAGAGATCTGCAAGTTCGTCGGTGTGCCGCTGGGCGAGACCCGGTTGCAGAGATTCTCCGACGGCGAGGTACATTTTCAGCTGCTGGAAAACGTTCGCGGTGCGGACGTTTTTCTGGTGCAGCCTACGTGTTTTCCAGTCGACCAGCACCTGGTTGAGTTGCTGATCATGATGGACGCGTTGAAGCGTGCGTCGGCTGGGCGAATCACGGTTGTGATTCCGTACTACGGCTATGCGCGGCAGGATCGTAAAGACCGGCCCCGCGTGGCGATCACCTCCAAGCTGGTTGCGGACCTGTTGACGACGGCGGGCGCGAACCGGGCTTTGCTGGTGGATCTGCATGCGGCTCAGATTCAGGGATTCTTCAATATTCCGGTGGACCATCTGTTTGCCAGCCCGGTGCTGGTGAGCTACTTCCGGGAGATGAATCTGCCGAATCTGACGGTGGTATCGCCGGATGCGGGTGGTGTGGAACGGGCGAGATTCTTCGCCAAGAAGCTGGATGTTCCGTTGGCCATTGTGGACAAGCGGCGGACGGACATCAATGTCACCGAGGTGATGAACGTGATCGGCGATGTACGGGGCCGGACGTGTCTGATTCTGGATGACATTATCGACACCGCGGGGACGCTGGTGAAGACGGCCGATGCGCTGCTGGCACAGGGCGCAGACAAGGTGTATGCGTGCGCAACCCACGCGGTGCTTTCGGGCCCGGCCGTGGACCGCATTGCGAACTCACGATTGGAAGAGCTGATCGTGACGAATACGATTCCGTTGCGCGAAGATGCGCAGCGGGTTGCGAAGATTAAGGTGCTTTCGATTGCGGGCCTGCTGGGCAGAGCGATCGAGAGCATCCATATGGAGACCAGCGTAAGCACGTTGTTCAACTAGCTGGTCGACGAGCAGGGCAGTCATGAGCATGCAGGAGGTAAGGAGTAGAAGACCTCCGCCTGAGGATGCTGCTGTAACAGGAAGCGCAACATTAGCCAGCGGCTGGGCCGCAAAGGGAGCGGACGAACTCCGTGCCCGAAAGGAAGACACACTCATGGCAACAACGACGTTTGACGCAGTAGTGGCAACACCTCGCACGGGCAAGTTCAACAAGAACCATGCACGCCGGGTTCGCGTAGCTGGCAAGATTCCCGCGGTTGTCTACGGCGCGGGGCAGGATGCAGTTGCGGTAACGGTTGATCCACGCATGATCACGAAGATTCTGCACTCCGAGTCTGGCCACAACACGATCTTCGATTTGAACGTTGAGGGTTCGGGCGTCGTAAAGGCGATGATTGTGGACTGGCAGCATGAGCCGATCAAAGGCCACCTGTTGCACATCGACCTGAAGCGCATTGCGATGGACAAGATGATGCGGGTGTCGGTGCCGATCCAGTTGGTTGGCGTTCCGGTTGGCGTAAAAAATGGCGGCGGCATGCTGGAGCATGTCCTGCGCGAAGTAGAGATTGAGTGCTTGCCGAATGACATTCCAAGCCACTTGGATGTGGACGTCACCGGGTTGGAGATCAACGGTGTGATCCATGTTTCGGATCTGCCGCACTCGGGCAGCATCAAGTTCCTGGGCGAAGAAGATGCGACGGTTGCCCATGTGACGACGATCAAGGAAGAAGCGGCGGCCGAGGTTGTGGCTGGCGCAGCAGAGCCGGAAGTGGCGAAGAAGGGCAAGACGGATGCACCGGCTGCGGCTGCTCCGGAAGCCAAGAAGAAGTAGTGGTAGCGGGCGGCCTGCACCAGTTGCGGGCTGCCTGAGTTTTTGGCGAAGGCTGTGTGCAGGCAGGCCTGGTTGCAGGAAGGAACGTCGGCGTGAAGTTGATTGTCGGACTGGGCAATCCAGGCATCGAGTATCAGTTCACGCCGCACAATGCGGGATTTCTGGCGGTAGACCGGATCGCGGAGGAGTGCGGTGTGGTGTTGAGTAACCGCCGGGGTCGTGCATTGACGGCCAGGGCGAAGCTGGCAGGGCAGGATGTTCTGCTGGCCAAGCCGGAGACGTTTATGAATCTGAGCGGGCTATCGGTCGCCGCGCTGATTCGTGAGTTTGACATTGCGAATCCGTCGGAGGACATGATTGTTCTGTACGACGAGCTAGCGATACCGTTGGGCACGATCCGAATACGGGAGCGTGGATCAGCGGGCGGGCATAACGGAGTGAAGTCGATCTCCGGGACGCTGGGCACGGAAGAGTGGATTCGGGTTCGGATTGGAGTAGGGAAACCTGCTCTGGCGGACGGCCGGGAAGTGAAGGCAGGCGGCAAGGATTATCTGCTGTCTCCGCTGCGCAAGCAGGAGCTGACGGTGCTGGATGAAGTGCTTGATCGCGTGCAGGATGCGGTTGAGGTGGTGCTGACGAAGGGTGTTGGCGCTGCGATGAATGAGTTCAATCGGGCGGTGCAGGATGACGGCTCGAAGTAGGTTGTAGTGGCACGAGGCAGTACGAGCAGTGATTTTCCAGACCGGGTTGGCAGAAGATACGTCAGCACGGTGCGAAGCAGAACTTCGCAGAAAGAAGTAAACGCATGAATCGCACTTACGAAATTATGTTCATCGTCCGTCCGGACGTTGAAGAAGTTGACCTCGACAAGTTGATTGAAGGCTTCTCCGCAGTTGTCACCAATGGTGGCGGCGAGGTTAAGAGCGTAGAGAAGATGGGCCGTCGTCGCTTGGCGTACACGGTTCGCAAGTTCAATGATGGTTTTTACGTTCTGTTGAACGTGGCTGCGGCGGGCTCTCTGATTACGGAGATTGAGCGTCGTCTGCGCGTGACGGAGCAGGTGATCAAGTTCATCACGGTTCGCATGGACGAAGAAGAGAAGCGTCTGGCGAAGGTGAAGGCTCTGCGGGACTCGAAGGTGAAGCGCAGTGCGCAGCCGATCGCTCCGGTAGCGCAGCAGGTACAGGCACCTGCGGCAGCGGCTGAGGCTCCTGCGGAAGCAGCGGCAGCGGTTGAGGAAGAGGTCGTTGCGCCCGAGGCTGTGGTGGCGACTGTGGCTTCCGATGCACCGCCCGAGACTGCAGCGGCTGTCTAAGGAAAGTTGCTGAGAGCTTGGCGATTTAGGAAGAGATTTGCGGTGGTGGAGGAGACTCCGGCATTGCGCAACGTAGTAGAGACGCTGCAACCCGCTTCTGTTCGACCCTGGTTTGTTGTTGGGGATCGAGTGTTCAGAGACACCCTTGCGTGTCTGGAGCAGGCCAAGGCACAACGTATTTGAAAGGGAATTCACATGGCTGACGAAACGACCAGCACACCATCTACTGAGCAGCACACCCCTACGCCCCGCCCGGCCTATGCTGGACCTGGTGGCCCACGTCCTCCTCGTCCTGCGGGCGCCCCTGGTGGCGGTCCTGGCGGACGCAAGTTCTTCCGTCGCAAGAAGGTTTGCAAGTTCTGCACGGAGAAGATCGATGCGATCTCCTACCGCGACGTACGTTTGCTGCAGGGCTTTGTGGCCGAGCGTGGGAAGATTGTTCCTCGCCGTCTGACGGGCGTTTGCACACGGCATCAGCGCCGTTTGAGCCTGGCGATCAAGCAGTCGCGGAACATTGCCCTGCTGGCGTTCGCCGCGCGCTTCTAACTTTTATGAGCAACGTGACGGGCCTGCGGGCTGCGCACGATTGAGAGATCTGGAGAAACTGCAATGGAAGTCATCCTGAAAGAAGATGTAAACAAGCTGGGCCATCGCGGCGATGTGGTGAAGGTTGCCGACGGTTATGGGCGCAACTATTTGTTGCCGGGCAAGCTGGCGATTGAGGCGACTGCGGCGAACAACGCAGTGATCGAGCAGATGAAGGGCTCGGCAGTGCGGAAGTCGGCGAAGGAGAAGACCGAGGCGGAACAGTTGGCGACGCTGCTGAATGCAGTCGAGCTGGTGTTCGAGCGCAAGGTTGGCGAGCACGATCACCTGTTTGGGTCGGTGACCTCGGGCGATATTGCGCACGAACTGGAAGCCAAGGGCTTTACGGTTGACCGGCGCAAGATTTCGCTGGAAGATCCGCTGAAGCAGATCGGCGAGTACCATGTGCCGGTGAAGCTGCACCGCGAAGTGACGAGCCACGTCAAAGTGACCGTCAAGGGCGATGCAGTGGAAGAAGTTGCCGCCGTTTAGTTTGCGGTTGGCGTAGAGCCAAGCAAGTAGTGTCAAGCAGGAAGGCACCGATTGGCCCGGAGATTCCGGGTTGTTCGGTGCCTTTTTGTCGTTTGGTAGCAGGTACGGTTAGGGTTGGGGGTCCATCAGCTTACGGGTGAGGTAGATGAACTCGGTGGCGCGGGTGTTGGCTTCTTCCTTGAGGTTGGCCCCGGCCGCGTGACCGCCTTCGACGATCTCCTGGTAGTAGAAGGGGTAGTGATATTCCTGCATGAGCGCTGCGAATTTGCGGGCGTGGACCGGGCCGACTCGATCATCCTTGGTGGTGGTAAAGATCAGTGGTTCGGGGTAGTGGGTGTTGGGTTTCAGTTGGTTATAGGGGGAGATGGAGGCGAGGAAGGCGCGTTGCTCCGGGATGGAGGTGGAGCCGTACTCGCCGACCCAGGAGGCCCCGGCGGCGATGTGCTCGAAGCCCAGCATGTCCAGCAGCGGAACCTGGATGACGATGGCGTGGTACAGGTCGGGGTGCTGGGTCATCTGGACGCCCATGAGCAGGCCGCCGTTGGAGCCACCGGCGATACCGAGGTGGCGGGTCGAGGTGATCTTGCGGGTGATGAGATCCTGGGCGACGGCGGCGAAGTCGTCGTAGATGCGCTGGCGATGGGTTTTGAGGCCAGCCTCGTGCCATGCGGGGCCGAACTCACCGCCACCGCGAATGTTGGCGAGGGCGTAGACGCCGCCACGCTCCAGCCAGAGTTTTCCGGTGACGCCGGAGTAGCTGGGAGTCATTGAGACCTGGAAGCCACCGTAGGCGGTCAGCAGGACAGGGTTTGTGCCGTCATACTTAAGGTCGCGACGGTGCACGACGAAGTAGGGGACCTGGGTGCCGTCTTTGGAGGTGGCGTGCAACTGCTCGACGACATCGTTGGAGGCGTCGAACTGGGGGGGAAGGGTTTTGGCTTCGGCCAGGGTTCCGGCCGCAGCGTCGCCAAGCAGCAGGGCGGAGGGGCTGAGAAAGCCGGTGCGGCCGAGGAAGAAGTGGTCGTCGGAGTGGTTGGTGGAGACGATATCAACGGCCTGATTGTCAGGGATGCTCAGCTTGGAGGAGGTCCACTGACCGCTGGGGGTGCGGGAGTAAACATAGGCGCGCCCCTGGACGTGATCGAGGGTCGTCAAGACCAGGTGGTTGCGGGTGACGGCGACATCCTGCGCGAACTCGCTGGCGGTGGGGGTGAAGACGACGGTGGGCTTCAGGTGGATGGGGTCGTGGTTGACGTCGTCGAGATTGAGCGAGAGGACGGAGCCCTGGGGGAAGGTCTGATCAGCACCGGTGGGCTTCCACTCTTCGTTGATGGTGAGCAGGATCTGGTTGTCAAGCAGGCCCTGGATCTCGACCTTGTGGGGAAGAGCAAGGGTCCGGGTGCCAGCCGGACTCCAGAGAGAGATCTCACTTTCGAAGAAGTTGAGGCCGCGGCGCATGAAGATCGCCTGATGGCCCTGGGGATCGTTGAGCGCGAAGGCGCCGGTGGAGACGTCGGAGGGCGCACCGCGATAGACCTCGGTGGCCTGATCGAGCGGCTGGCCGCGCTTCCAGAGCTTGACGATGTAAGGGTAGCCGGAGGCGGTCATGGAGCCGGGGCCCCAGTCGCGACCTACGAGCAGGGTATCCTTATCGACCCATACAGCCTCTTGTTTGGAGCGGGGCAGGGTGAAGCCGTTGGGGATAAAGCTGGCGGTTTTTAGGTCGAACTCGCGCAGGGTTTCCGCATCTTCGCCGCCGGCGGAGAGGGCGACGAGGCAGAGGCCATCGTTGGGGTAGAGGCAGGTGAGGGGCTTGTGAACCCACTTCTGATTGTCTTTGGCGGCGAGGGCATCGTAGTCGAGTACGGTCTGCCAGTGGGGTTGGGGAGTGAGGTAGTCGGCCAGCGAGGTGCGGCGGAGGATGCCGTGGACATGCTGGGCGTCTTGCCAGGTGTTGTAGACCGTGCCCTGGCGGAACTGGGGGATGGCGAGGCGGTCCGGAGATTCCAGAACCTTCAGGGCTTCGGCTTCGAGCGTGGCGAAGCGGGGGTCGGACTGGAGCACTTTGGCGGAGCGCTCGTTTTCAGTCTTAACCCAGGCCATGGCGCGGGGGCCGTTCACGTCTTCGAGCCAGACATAGTTGTCGGCGCGCTCAGCAGGAGCGGCAGGGACGGGGGCGGACTGAGCATGGGCGTGGGGAAGGGCAAAGGTGCTGCAGGTGGCGAAGGCTATCGATGCGCCGAGGCGAAGAGAAGACCGCATGAAGTGTGCTCCTGAAGTGGCCGTGAGGCAGATGGGTACAGCAGACTGCGAAAGCGTGAAGGAAGATCAAGGCTTTGCTATGGTTTGCGAGCTGGGCAATGCACTGCAGGCTGCACACCCTGTTTGTACCATGCTGGCGAGGTGGACGGCGAAGGATGTGCGTTTGCGGTGGATTTGGTGATGCGGTCGTTACTCGTATTTGAGCGTTTCGACAGGATCGAGCAGCGCAGCGCGGTTGGCTGGGATGGTGCCGAAGATGACGCCGACGAGGACGGAGGTGCCGAGAGCGATGACGGCGGACCAGGGGGAGACGGGAATCTTGAAGGGCGTGAGGAAGCCGACCGACAGCGGGATGGCCAGCCCGATGACGGTGCCAATGAGGCCTCCGGAGAGCGAGAGGAAGACCGCTTCGGTGAGGAACTGCAGGCGGATCTCGCGGCTGGTGGCTCCGAGAGCCTTGCGGATCCCGATCTCGCGGATGCGTGCCTGAACGTTGGCGAGCATGGAGTTCATGATGCCGACACCGGAGACGATGAGCGTGATCGCAGCGGCCAGGGTAAGCACGATGGTAAGCATATTGGCGATGCGGGTCATGACGCTGAGCACCTCCGAGAGGGTGAACGCGGTGTAGACGGAGGTGGAGCGGTGTCGGGATTTGATGATGGCGAGAATCTGCTTGGCGGCGGCGGCGACCTTGGTCGAGTCGCCCATGGTGAAGAAGATCTGCTTGAGGTTATCGGTGCCCTGGAAGTAGCGGGCGACGGGGTAAGGGATGAGGATGGTCTGCTAGGAGATCTCGGATTGGCCGAAGGTCTCGACGCTCTCTTTGAAGACCCCGATGATGACGAAGGGGATGCCGGAGATGGTAATGGTGTGGCCGATAGCTTCGGCAGGGGTGCCGTAGAGGGCGATGGCAAAGGGCGCAACGATAACGGCGACCTTGGTATGGGCGGCCGAGTCCTGATCGTCGAAGAAGCGTCCGGCGAGGATAGCGAGGTTGCGCACGGCTTTGTACTGTGGCGAGACGCCCAGCAGCATGGTGTCTTTGGTGACGCCGCCGCCCATGCTGACGCGGTCGTGGAACTCCAGCATGGGGGAGGAAGCGATGATGCCGGGAACCTGCTCGACGACCGCGTTCATGTCTTCGCGGGTCATGGAATCGGTGGTGCTGGTGCCATCGGCGCCAACGAACGAGCTGCCGCTGCCCTGCATCTCGATCATGTTGGGGCCGATGCTGGAGATAAGGTTGAGGGCGTATTGCTTGCCGGTGAGGCCGAGGGTGACGACGAGAATGATGGACGCGGAGCCGATGACCATGCCGAGCATGGTGAGCAGGAAGCGGACTTTGCTGGCGCGAAAGCTGTCTACGGCGAGCTTGACGACCTCACTGAACATCATGGTGGAGCGGGCACTGGCCAGAGTGCGCTCGAAGGTGCTCGCTTTGTGGAGGAGTGGAGGAGTCATACGCTAAACAATTAGACGTCTTTAGTATCGCAGCGGTTCGGGATTTACTGCTAACTGTTCTGCCGGGGGCGGGTGCGTTGGTGGAGTTTTCGTGAGGGAAGGGCGAGGTTTGATGAGACGCAGATGAGATGCAGGGGTGGATTGGAAATTGTGCATCGTCCAGAGTAGAATCGCCGCAACGCAGGAGGAAGCATGGCAGATAACGGTCAATTTACCGGGGATGGGGAAAGCTCCGCCACGACAGGGGTGCCGGAGGGTACGGCAAAGTCCAATATCTCGCGGCGTGGGTTCTTGCGTGGCGCGGGTATTACGGCTGCGAGCACGGCGCTGATCGACGGGGTGCAACTGCTGCATCGTGAGGCGGCGGCGGAGACGACCAAGGGCAATGCGCATGTACGCGAGCTGGGCCCGGGGCCGGTTCCGGTGACGCTGAATGTGAATGGAACCGAGCATGTGGTGCAGATAGAGCCGCGTACGACGCTGGCGGATGCACTGCGGACCCATCTGGGGATGACCGGGACGAAGGTAGTGTGCGACCACGGTGCCTGCTCCGGATGCACGGTGACGCTGGACAAGGTCCCGGTGAATAGCTGCATGACGCTGGCGATCGAGGTGGGTTCACGGCGAATCGGGACGATTGAAGGAATTGCCCAGAACGGCCAACTGCACCCCTTGCAGGTGGCGTTTGTGAAGCATGACGCGATGCAGTGCGGCTTCTGCACGCCGGGTATGGTGATGAGCTGCTCGGCGCTGCTGGAGCGGAACCCCAAGCCGACACTGGCGGATGTGAAGAAAGCGGTGTCGGGCAATCTGTGCCGGTGCGCGACGTATCCGAAGGTATTTGCGGCAACGCTCGAGGCTGCGGGCGTCGCGCCGGAGAAGAGTATCTCGTAGCTGGGATATGCGCTGCACGACGGACCTTCGTGCAGCGGGTATTTGAGTCGGGCCGAATTTTTCAAGATGGCTTTACCAAGCGATTTCTTAATCAGAGATAGCTGAATCAGGGGATGACAATGGCGACACATTTGGATACAGCACTCGACCCGCTGGTGCAGGCAGCGGCGGCGGCGGCACCGGCCAAGCCGGAGAAGCATACGGTGATGATGCCGATCGGCGTTCCTGGTTATACGCTGCGTACGGAAGCTCGCGAGGTTCCAGTGAGCGAGCCACCGGTGCTCGCAGTCAACTCGGAGCTGGACTATATCGGCAAGCCGACCGAGCGTTGGGATGCACACTATAAGGTCAGCGGACAGGCCAAGTACACGGCGGATATTCAACTGCCCGGCATGTTGTACGGACGGTTTTTGAATGCGAGCGTACCCCATGCCAAGGTGCTGTCGGTGGATGTATCGGCGGCGGAGAAGTATCCGGGGGTCAAGTCGGTTCTGGTGATCGAGCGGGTGCTGGGGAACGCGGAGTTGCGTGATCCGAAGCTGGAGACGCCGTCGCGATATCCGATTGTGCGGTATGCGGGCCAGCCGATCGCGGCGGTCGCGGCGACCTCTGCCCACATCGCGGATGAGGCCGTCAAGCTGATCCAGGTGAAGTACGAAGAGATGCCGTTTGTTACGGACCAGTTGTCGGCGCGCAAGAAGGATTCGCCGCAGGTGTATCCGGGCGCTGCTGATCAGGCTGGCTCAGCCGGTGGCGGTGGTGGTCCCCATGGTGTTCCGCAGACAGGTAATGTCCATGGGCCTTCGATCAATAAGAAGGGCGGGGATGTCGAGCAGGGCTTCAAGGATGCGGACGTAATTGTGGAAGGCCACTATGTGACCCAGGTGCAGACGCACTCTGCGCTGGAGACGCATGGAGTGGTTGCGGACTGGAAGCCGGGGATGCTGACAGTTTGGGCTTCGACCCAGGGAACGGGGAGCGTGCGCGAGGAGTTTGCGCAGTACTTCAAGCTGCCGAAGACCCAGGTGCGCGTGATTACGGAGTACATGGGCGGAGGTTTTGGTGCCAAGTTCGGTGCAGGCAATCCGGGCGTGGTGGCGGCGCAGTTGTCGCAGAAGGCTGGCGCTCCGGTGCGGCTGATGCTGGATCGCAAGGAAGAACATCTGTCAGTGGGCAACCGTCCGGATGCAGACCAGGTGATTCGCATTGGCGCGAAGAAAGACGGCACGCTGACGGCGATCCAACTGGAGAGTTTTGGTACGGCAGGCTGCGGCACCGGCGCGGGATGCGCGGGACCAGCGACCAATATGTATAAGTATGCGGCGCTGCATACCGCGGAGAACGATGTATTCACCAACGGTGGGCCAGCGGCGGCGTTTCGAGCCCCGGGACATCCGCAGGGAGCGTTCGCGCTGGAGCAGGCGATCGATGAGTTGGCGATCAAGCTGTCGATTGAGCCACTGGATCTGCGCGACCGTATCGACGAGAACAGTGTGCGGCGGGTGGAGCGGCAGGTGGTCCGGGAGAGCGCATTGTGGAAGTCGCGCAATCCAGTCGCTGGTGCGGACTCCGGCCCGGTCAAGCGCGGAGTAGGAATGGCGCAGTCGGTCTGGTACCGGTTTATCAGCATGAACTCATCGGCTGAGGTGCTGGTGCATCGTGACGGCTCACTGGAAGTGCGGTCGGCGGTGCAGGATCTCGGTACGGGTATCAAGACGGTGCTGGCCCAGATTCTGGCGGAGGAGTATGGCGTTCCGCCAGCGAAGATTGCAGTACGGATCGGCGATACGAACTATCCAGTTGGGCCGGATTCCGGTGGTAGTGTCACCACGGCGTCGCTGACTCCGGCGGTACGGGATGCGGCGTGGCAGGCGAAGAAGAAGTTTCTAGCCGAGATTGCGCCTGCGTACGGAACGAGCGCGGATGACCTGGAGATTGTGAAGGGCGAGGTGCGGAGCAAGTCTGGCAAGATGCAGCCGGTAAGCTTCCAGCGTGCGGCCGGCAAGATGAAGGTGGATTCGGTGTCGGCGCAGGCACGGCGGATTCCGGACTACGATCGCAGCAAGTATGAGACTTACGGCGGCGTGAGCGTGGTGGAAGTGAATGTGGATACAGAGACGGGCCGGATTCTGATTCCGCGGGTGCTGGCGGTGCATGACTGCGGTCGTCCGATGAATCCGACGCAGGTGATCAGCCAGATCAACGGCGGAACGATCCAGGGCATCTCCTACACGTTGTACGAGCAGCGGCATCTGGACCCCAACACCGGCTTGATGGTGAATCCGAATCTGGAGCAGTACAAGATTGCGGGTGCGCGGGATATTCCGGAGTTGCAGGTTCACCTGGTGGAGTCGTACATCGGCCAGAGCTCAACGGATGCCTCGGGTATTTGTGAGGCGGCTGGAATTGTTGCAGTAGGCGCGGCCATTGGCAATGCATTCTTCAATGCAACGGGCTATCGCATGCGGCGCATGCCGATGGTTCCGTCGGAAGTGTTGGCGGCACTGGGCAAGGTTCCGCAAGGGGGTTTGAAGGCATGAACAAATTTATCTTTTCGGATTGCACCAGTGTGGACGCTGCCCTCTCGCAGATGACGGGCGGGGCGGTGGTCAAGGCTGGCGGCGTGGACGTTCTGGACCGTATGAAGAATGGGGTGATTGAGCCAGCGAAGCTGGTGAACATTACGAACATACCTTCGCTGCGTGGTATCCACGAGACGGACACCGGCGTGCGGCTGGGAGCGTTGGTGACGCTGGCGGAGCTGGGCGACCACCCGTTGCTGCAGTCGCAGTACACCGTGCTGGCGGATGCTGCGGGGCATGCGGCAACGCCGCAGATTCGTAACGCGGCGACGCTGGGCGGCAACCTGATGCAGAAGGTGCATTGCTGGTACTACCGTTCGTCCGACTTTGCTTGCCTGCGCAAGGGGCACGACATGTGCTTTGCGTACGATGGGCTGAACCAGTATCACGCGATCTTCGATACGAATGTGTGCCCATCGGTGGCGCCTTCGTCGACGGCGGTGGCACTGAATGCCTTGAATGCGAGCGTGGAGTTGACCTCGACGAAGGGCAAGCGTTTGGTGCCGGTGCGGGAGTTCTACATCAAGCCGGACGACAAACATCCTACGATGGAGACAGTCATTGCGCCGGATGAGTTACTGACGGCGGTGCTGATTCCGAAGCCTGCTGCCGGGACGCGGTCGGCGTACCAGAAGTACGGCGAGAAGAGCAGCTACGACTGGGCAATTGCCGATGCGGGCGTGGTGCTGGAGATGCAGGGCGATGTATGCCGGAAGGCTGCGATCGTGATGGGCGCAGCGTCCCCGACGCCGCGACTGGCGGTAGAGGCGGCAGCGTTGCTGGTCGGCAAGCCGATCACGGAAGAGACAGCCCGCGCGGCAGGGCTTGCGGCCATGCAGGGCGCGACGCCACTCTCGATGAATGCCTACAAAGTGCAGCTGTTTCCGGTAGCGATCTACCGCACGATTCTGCTGGCTGCTGGGAAGATGGACCGCGACCCGAGCGCGGCTGGTTAAGAGGAGAGACGAAGATGAGCGAGACAGCGACGAAGATTATCCCTTGCCAGTGCCTGCGAACGAAGAATCCTTACGGCACAACGCCGGCAAGCTATGAAGACTGGCATCCAACCATGCATACGACGTCGACCTACTGGTGCATCAACACGATGTCGTTTGCGGGACCGGACGATCATTTTGCGCACCTGTCGCGGTGTGTGCAGGGGCGTGCCTGCTACCAAGCACCAGAGGAGTAGCCGCTTCTGGCGCGATGGCACCGCATCGCCGCAGCCGGTTAAGCCCCAGAGAGCGGGATGGCTGCGCGTATTTGCTGGGTTATCATTAAAGACGACGGAAGTGTGGCCGAGTGGTTTAAGGCAGCGGTCTTGAAAACCGCCGAACCTTTGCGGGTTCCGTGAGTTCGAATCTCACCGCTTCCGCCATTGTTTTTTTTGATCTTGCGGCAGGTGGGTGTTGCAGCAAAAAGAAGAGCACATGCGATGCCGGTGGGCGCGCAAAGCATGTGCCAGATGGAACAAGGTACAGTCCGGTAGTTTGAACTATTTGCTGGCGGGCAGTTCCAGCTTCGTCTCCAGAGATTCGGCTCGTGATTTGGCTTTACCGTAGTCGACCAGATCCTTGATGACGGAAGCGGTTCTGCTGGCAAGCTCGCTGTTGGCACGGAC
Organism: Acidobacteriaceae bacterium; assembly: GCA_027311125.1. Lineage (GTDB taxonomy): Bacteria > Acidobacteriota > Terriglobia > Terriglobales > Acidobacteriaceae > Edaphobacter. The sequence continues at coordinate 828 of DAICZO010000049.1, read as the reverse complement.
ATAGTCGCGATACGCCTGCATGTGAATACGCTCCTTGTTATTGCTCAGGTGGTTGATGGTGGCGGAGAGCTGGTCGGCCATGCTGCGCAGGAGCGGGTTGATGCGATCGATGGCTTCCTGCTGCCATGGGGAGCCTTCGGCGCGCAGGTCGGTCAACTCTTTCACGGATTTCCCCAGATTGTTGACGTGCTCGCGCATGTTCTCGAGCCTGGCGGCGTGGGACTCCCACGAAATGTTGGAGTTGGCATAGGCGTCGAGGGTGGCCGCGTCGTCTTCGGCCAGCACGGCGTGAGTCTTGGCTTCGGAGAGATATTTGGAGATATCTTCCGAGTCCTTCGTTTGGGCGCGTGCAGTGGAAGAAGCCAGCGCGAAGGTGACGATGAGCGCCAGAGCTGCGAGTCCTGTGCAGAAGCGAGTGATGATTGGTGTTTTCATCGATACTCCTTGGTCGAGATAGATTCTGTCGACATCCATGAGGATTGCAGGCGGGCAGCTTGGAAGCGGTGATTTTTATCACTTCTGGCAGTGAATCGCGTCACCGTCTGCCTGCGCGTGTCACGTGTTGTGGCGTAACTGCCTGAGGAGACGCACGATGTGGGCCGATGCCGGAGGCGGTTCAGTAGAGCGTGCGGGGTGTGATTTCGATCACCGCATGCAGCAGGCAGGACGATGACCATGGAGCGATGATGAGCAGACGGCAACTGATCGGATCGCGAGTACTGGCCTTGTTGCTGGTAGGCTCGCTGGCTGCCGACGTGTTGCTGAAAGACGTGGGAGACATGCAGCAGTTGATGTGGGCCTGCTACTGGGCTTCGGCCTGCGTGGTGG
>DAICZO010000046.1 GCA_027311125.1 Acidobacteriaceae bacterium | reverse complement strand
CCAGAAGGTGAGGGCGATGGTGGAGGTGTGGGCGGTGGGGTTGATGCGTCCGGCGTAGGTGGGGAGCCAGCCGTTGAGGGCGTTTTCTATGCCGACATAGAGGAAGATGGCGCTGCCGAATAGGATGAGTTTAGGGAGCGGGAGAGGGAGCAGGGATAGCTTATTGGCGGGCTTGGCTGATGAGTTTATGGGGTGGGGTGGCTGGTTGGCGAAGGGCAAGGTGATGGCGTAGAAGCCGGTAAGGATGAGGATGGCGGCGGTGATGAGGAAGAAGCTGCGGGTGTTGTCTTTGCCGACGGCTTGAACGAGCAAGGGGCAGGTGATGGCTCCTATGCCCCAGGCTACGTTGAGGTTGGCGAGAAGGCGGGCGCGGGAGGCGGTGAAGGCGGTGCCGACGAGGATGTTTCCCGCGGTGAGTCCGGCACCGATGCCGATGCCGAGGGCGAAGAGAGCGATGTGGGCGAGCGGGTATCCGGTGAAGGCCATGATGCAGCAGCCAGTGGCGGAGATGGCCGCTCCGTAGATGATGCTGCCGCGGAGGTTGTAGGAGGAGATCCATGCTCCGGTGAACTGTCCGGCAAAGCTGGCGGCGAAGAGGGAGCCGGCCTGGGCGTCCTGGATGTGCCAGTGGGGGATGAGCGCTGGGAGCAGCGGGCCGAGCATGACAGTGGCAATGCCAGCGACGACGAAGTAGAGAAAGATGGGAGCGAATGCGAGGATGGATGGCTCAGGCTGGAGCACGGGTGGGGCGGGGTTGATGAGGTCCGATGGCAACGCTGTGATCTACCGTTTCAATTGGGGTGACGCTGCGGCTGGGTTTGAACGACGTGGATAAGGACTGGAGAGTGACCGAACCAGAGTACCTGTTGTGGGTGCGGATGGAAATGAAGTTTTGAAGGAGATTGGCGGGCTATCCTGAAGTGAACTGGGCTGAAGTGTATTGGGCTGAAGTGTGGATGGAGAGGCGATGGCTGAGTTGGTCAGGATTCGGGAGTGTGTGGCGGCGGATGTGGAGGGGATGTTTCGGCTGGACGAGATTTGCTTTGATAGGCGGTTTCGGTTTGATCGGGGTTCGATGCGGGCGTTTGCGATGGCACGGGATGCGGTCAGCCTGATTGCGGAAGATGCTGGTGGTGGGCTGATGGGGCTGGTGATTGTGCATGTGGAGTGGAGGTTGAAACAGCGCTACGGATATGTGGTGACGCTGGATGTTGCTCCGGAGTTTCGCCAGTTGGGGGTGGCGGGACAGTTGATGGACGAGGCGGAGCGGCGGGTGAGGCTGGCAGGTGGGACGAGCATGGAGTTGCATGTGTTTACAGGCAATGCCGCGGCAGTGGGGCTGTATGAGAGGCGCGGGTATGTGCGGGTGGGGATGAAGGCGGGATTTTACGGGCAGGGAGTGGATGGAGTGGGGCTCGATGCGTGGGTGTATCGCAAGGAGCCCCTGAGTATGTAATGGATTTGGTTACTTTTTGCCGAAGACATCGCCCATGCGGCGGATCTGTGCGCCTACGCCGCGGAGTTTTTCCTCGAAGTTTTCGTAGCCGCGGTCGAGGTGGTAGACGCGGTCGAGGATGGTTTCTCCGTCGGCGACGAGTGCCGCGAGGACGAGCGACGCGGAGGCCCGGAGGTCGGAGCACATGACGGCGGCAGACTGCAGGGAGGACTTGCCACGGATGGTGGCGGTACGCCCGGAGATGGTGATGTTAGCACCCATGCGGTTGAGTTCGCCGACGTGCATGAAGCGGTTTTCGAAGATATTTTCGGTGATGGTGGTGGTGCCTTCGGCTTGCGTGGCGAGGGCCATGAACTGGGCCTGCATGTCGGTGGGGAAGCCGGGGTATTCTTCGGTGGAGATGTCGGCTGCTTTGAGCTGGCCACCGCTGCGCACGCGGATGTGGTCGGTGCCGACGTCGATGCGTACGCCACACTGCTCGAGTTTGGCGATGAGTGCGCCGAGGTGTTTGGGCTCGCAGGCGTCGACGTTGAGGTCTCCGCCGGTGATAGCTCCCGCGAGGAGGAAGGTGCCGGCCTCGATGCGGTCGGGGTTGATGCGGTGACGTGCGCCGTGGAGTCGGGCTACGCCCTGAACGCGGATGGTGGGGGTTCCCGCGCCTTCGATTTTGGCGCCCATGGCGGTAAGGAGAGCGGCGAGGTCGGTGACTTCGGGCTCACGGGCACAGTTCTCGAAGAGGGTTTCCCCTTCGGCGAGGGTGGCGGCCATGAGGAGGTCTTCGGTGCCAGTGACGGTGATCTTGTCGAAGACGATATGAGCGCCCTTGAGGCGGCCCTGGCCGTTGCCGGGGGCGCGCGCTTCGAGGTAGCCGTGCTCCTGGGTGATGGTTGCGCCCATGGATTCGAGGCCCTTGATGTGAAGATCGATGGGACGGCCACCGATGGCGCAGCCACCTGGCATGGCGACGCGGGCGATGCCGGTGCGAGCGATGAGCGGGCCAAGGACGAGAGAGCTGGCACGCATGGTTTTGACGATCTCGTACTTGGCGACGGGATCGGAGAGGACGGCGCACTTGATGTGGGTGCGGTGCTGGGCTCGTCCGTAGCCGAGCTCGACCTCGGCACCCATGGAGGTGAGGAGTTTGCGCTCGGTCTCGATGTCGCGGACCTGAGGGATGTTTTCGAGGATGACCTCATCCTCGGTGAGGATGGCCGCAGCCATGCAGGGGAGCGCGGAGTTCTTGGCTCCGGAGACTTTGATGGTGCCGAGAAGGGGGTTTCCGCCGCGTACTACGAACTTATCCATGAGTGTTAATAGTGTAGCGGGGATGGGGGTGGAAATAGGTGGCTGGATTGGTACGGTGTGCGAGGTGGATTACTGGGGCGGGGTGGGCTGCGGCTTGCTTTTGTCGGTGTTGTTGTTGCCGCCTGCGCCGAAGATCTTCTGGAAGATGTTTTTCTTCTTCTGGGCGGGCTGAGTGGTGTCGGCGGCGTTGCCGTCGGGCGGGGTGTTGGTTGGGACGGTGACACGCTGGCCGGGGGCGTTGGGTTGCTGCGGATTGGGGGGTAGCGGTGTGGCGTCGGTGTGGCAGCCGATGCCGAAGAGCTTCTGCAGGAAGTTCTGGGGGGAGTCGTGCATCTGGCTGCAGGTGTTGGTGGGGGCGGTGCCATCGAGGAAGGCGACGGTAAAGGAGTTGTTGGGGCAGGTGGAGTCCGCGAGGAGATTGGTGGACTTGTCGATGCGGTAGTTGGTGACGCCTTCGGGCGGCGTGAAGGGCTTGACGTCGGAGTACTGGGGGAGCTTGATGGCACGGTTCATGAACTCGGCCCATATGGGAGCGGCGGCGAGAGCGCCCTGGAGGTTGACGTTGGTGTAGTCGTCGTTGCAGACACAGATGATGCAGATGAGGTTGGAGGTGTATCCGGCGAACCAGGCGTCGTGGGAGGTTCCGGTCTTTCCAGCGGCTGGAGCGGTAAAGCCGTGCTGGCGGACGGTGGCGGCGGTGCCTCGGTTGATGACGCCTTCCATGAGGGACTGGGTGAGGAAGGCGACGCGTGGGTCGAGTATCTGCTTGGCAACGGGAGCGAAGTCCGAGACGATATCCCCATTGTTATTGCGGACGGAGGCGAGAAGCCAGGGGGTGAGGTGGACTCCGTTGTTGGCGAAGACGGTGTAGGCGCCGGCCATGTCGATTGGAGTAGCACTGTAGGTGCCAATGGCGACGGAGGGGGTGGGGCGCGCTGAGGCTATGCCCGCGGACCGTGCAAGGGCGGCAACGTTTCCGTAGCCAATCTGCTGCGCCAGTGCGATGGTTGCGATGTTGAGCGAGTGGGCGATGGCGTCGGCAGCGGTGACCATGCCGGGGAATTCGCCTTTTTCAAAGTTGCCAGGGGTGTAGGAC
>DAICZO010000043.1 GCA_027311125.1 Acidobacteriaceae bacterium | reverse complement strand
CGGAGGAGGGCTTGAGGGTGCCGTCGACGCTGTTGCCGTGGAGGTCGGTGACGACCATGTGCTCGGGGCGGAGGTCGTCGTAGTCTACGCCGGAGGGCTTGATGACGATGAGGCCCTGCTCGCGGTCGATTCCGGAGGCGTTGCCGAAGGTGTAGAGGACGAGGCCACGGCGTACGAGTTCGAGATTGGCTTCAAGGACTTGGGTGCGTAGATCTTTGAGGAGCATGCGTGGCCTCTGGGTGAGCTGGGACAAGGATACCGGAAACGTTTACCGGAGGCTAGATCGTTCTGGTTGGAGTTGACTTGATAAAGTGGAAGCAATGAATACTGAACGTAGTTTGACGTCGGAGGGTCTGCCGCAGGGGTTTGTGTGGGGCGCGGTGGCAGCGGGGATCAAGGCAAGCGGCAAGCTGGATGTTGCGGTGGCAGTGGCTCCGAAGGGCGCCCAGGCAGCGGCGATGTTTACGAGCAACACGGTGGTGGCCGCACCGGTGACGGTGGGGCGACGGTATATGCAGTCGACCGGCGGGCGGGTGAGTGCAGTGCTGGTGAATGCGGGCAATGCGAATTGTGCGACGGGACAGGCCGGGATTGATGCCTGTGTGCATACGTGCGCGGTGGCAGCGGAGACGTTTGGATGCATTTTTGACGAGGTCTTCCCTTCCTCGACCGGGATTATCGGGGTGCCATTCCCGACGGAGAAGCTGGTTGCAGCGCTGCCGGAGGTGAAGGCCTCGCTGGGCCACGGTGCGGAGCATGCAGAGTTGTTTGCACGAGCCATCATGACGACGGACACGCGGATGAAGGTGGCGCGAGCGGTGGTGGAGGTGGATGGGGTTGCGGTCCGGATCTTTGGCGCGGCGAAGGGTGCGGGGATGATTGCGCCGCAGTTGGGTGCTCCGGTGGGGCCGCCGCACGCGACGATGCTGGCGTATGTTTTCACCGATCTGGTGGCCGGCGCAGAGGAGCTGCGTGGACTGCTGGGACCGGCGGTGGAGGGAAGCTTCAACTCGATTTCGATCGACGGCGACACCTCTACGAACGATACGGTGCTGCTGCTGGCGAGCGGCGCGAGTGGGGTGAGGCTGAACGACCGGGTGCGGGAGACGTTTGTGAATGCGCTGGCGCTGGTGTGCGGATCTCTGGCTCACCAGATCGTGGCCGATGGCGAAGGCGTTGGACATGTGGTGACGCTGGAGGTAACGGGCGCGGCGACTGAAGGAGAGGCGAAGCAGGTGGCGCGGACGATAGCGCACTCTCCGCTGTGCAAGACGGCGTGGAGCAGCGCGGACCCGAACTGGGGCAGGTTGCTGGCGGCGGCAGGACGGAGTGGCGTAGCGATTGACTCCGAGCGGGTGACGATTCGGATTGGCGGGCTGCCGGTGTTCGAGGGCGGGATGCGGGCGAAGTACTTTGACGAGGCGGCGACCCACGCGGTGATGCTGGAGCGGGAGTACGTAATTGCAATCGACCTGGGGATGGGGACGGCGGAGAGCCACTTTGTGACGTGCGATCTGACGGAGGAGTATGTGCGGATCAACGCAGACTACTCGACGTAGCGGTGAAAGCAAAAAGGTACGTTGAGGCGGGTTTTGCGTGGGGAGATGACGTTTACCGCGAAGGCGATTATCTTTAGAGACGACATCAAGGACGAGGAAATTGGTTCGGGCGATGTGATGGTCGCGCGGATGGAGATATAAGGGACGCTTATGACT
>DAICZO010000029.1 GCA_027311125.1 Acidobacteriaceae bacterium | reverse complement strand
TAGACCTCGAACGTGAGCGCGCGCAGGTTATTGGGGTCCACCTGGAGCAGACGGTCAGCAGCATCCAGAGTCTTGACCGGATCCACCTGGCTGTAGGCAATCATCAACTGCTGCAGCACATCCGCCTTGACCTGCGACTGGGGGTAGGTCGTCAGATAAGCCTCCAGAGCGGCGGCCTTGGCCTTGGGATCAGTCTGGCTGATCGCACCGTTGTACGCGGCATACTCTGCCGGGGACAAGCTGACGCCACCCTGCGAGCCCGACCCAAGATTGACCTGTGACTGTGCCAATGCGACCCGGGAACCGGACGATACGCCGACTACCGCAGAGAACGCTAGGAGAGATGCAACGACTGCCTTCTTCATTCAACACTCCTCAAACTATTTCATTTAGATGCTGCCATCGGTGTTCCCATGGTCAGCTTGGGTCATTCTCTGAATATAGTGCATCCACCCACATACTTTCACCGCATAGCCTGCGCTAATGCAGCGGAACATCAAAGTTTCACGTTCGCAATGAGTTCAAACGGATTATAGAAATCGCTCAGCACTCTGGCAAGCACGCCCCCAATTCGCGCTTCATAGGCATCTCACGAGTCGGACTGCGTACCGTGGCAACATCGAGACACGATTTGGACGCCAAGCTCAGGCCAAAAAAGACCAGTTTAGGGATCAAAGCTGCAGCACATCCCTATTTGTAGGGTTCCGTACTTCTTATCCACAACCCATAGGGCTATTCCTGTTGATTCCCCGCACCGCCACCGCTACAGTTAACTCAGTTCGGACGGTCAAAGTATCAGCCTCCGGCATGCCCAGTTTCGAGGTCATCCCATGCTCAAGCTCAAGAAAGTTCAGATCCTCGGCTTCAAGTCATTCTGCGACCGTACCGAGGTCCATCTTACGGGCGAAGGCATCGCCGCGATTGTTGGCCCGAACGGCTGCGGCAAATCCAACATCTCTGACGCCATCACGTGGGTCCTCGGCGAACAGTCGGCCAAATCGCTGCGCGGCATCAAGATGGAAGACGTCATCTTCGCGGGCACTCGCGACCGCAAACCCACCGGCATGGCCGAGGTCTCGCTGACCCTGGTCGACCCTGAGGTGTACGACGGCGCCAGCCTGGAACATGGGCCGGAGTTGGTGATTGATGATCGCGATCTGGACTCCACCTCCGACTGGGACGAGACCGCACTTCGCCAGCAGCGCGCCGAGGAGACCGAAGAGGCTGTGGCCGAAGCCCAGCCGGGCACCATTCTGGAGGGCGAGGCTGGCACGGAGGTCAACGTCGAAGCGGGCCCGCTGGAAGGTGCAGGGGACGCCACTGACGCCAACACCAAGAACAGCGTCGTGCTCAAGATTCGTCGGCGCAAGTTTGGCCGCGCTCCGGTCCGTGCCGGTGAGCTGACCATCACCCGTCGCCTGTTCCGCACCGGCGACTCCGAGTACCTGCTCAACGGGAAGATCTGTCGGCTGCGCGACATTCAGGACATCTTCATGGGCACGGGCCTGGGCGGTGAATCCTACGCCATCATCGGCCAGGAGCGCATCGGCCAACTGCTCTCGTCCAAGCCGCTCGATCGCCGCTCCATTATCGAAGAGGCCGCCGGCATCACCCGCTTCAAGACCAAGAAGCGGCTGGCGGAACTCCGACTTGAATCCGCCAAGCAGAACCTCTCGCGGGTCAACGACATCTTCGACGAAGTCACCCGCCAGATGACCACGCTCAAGCGGCAAGCGGCCAAGGCGGAGCGTTACGGAGCGCTGCGCGACGAACTGCGCACCCGGCTGCGTGTGGTTCTTGCCAGCCGCATGTTCCAGTTGGACACCGAGCAGGCCTCCACTGCCACGCAGATCGGCACCCTGACCAACCAGATCGATACCGCCGCCACCGCTATTGAGCAGATGGACGCCGAGCACTCTGAGGGTGTTCGCAGCGGCTATACGCTGGACGCGCAGATTCGCGAGGCTGGCGCGACTGCCAACCAGTCCGCGGTTGAACTGGAACGCATCACGGCGCGCACCGCAGCCAACGCCGACCGCATCGCCGAGCTAACCTCGCGGCTGGAAACCGGAGCCGAGGATCTCGCCCATGCGCAGGCCCAGTTGGCCACGCTCTCGGGAGAGCTGGAGCAGCACCGCAGCTTTCTAGAGAACGCCACTACCGAGTCCTCCGGGGCGCGGGACGCCGCCCAGCGCCAACAGCAGCAGGCGCAGGAGGCGGTCCGCTCCGTCGCTGCCGCCGAGCAGCAGGCCGAGCAGAACCGGCGCGCCTCCATGCAACTGCTGCAACGAGCCGCCCAGACTCGCAACGAGCAGGCCCAGGCGGAAGCCGCGCTCGCCAGCCTGGAGCAGGAGTCGCAGCGGCTGCTCTCCGAATCCGAGATTGCACGGCAGGAGCTGGATGCTCTCGGACTGCAGCGTGGCCAGGTCAAGATGTCGTTCGAGTCGGTTACGGAGCGCCTGAAGCGTCTCGAAGCCGAGATCGCCGACCTTCGCCTGGAGATCGAGTCCTGCCGCCAGGAAGAAGCTCAGTCCAAGCGCCGCGGCGACCAGCTTCGGGGCGAAGTAGCGACCTTGACCGGACGCCACAAGTCCATCGAAGGGCTGATCCGCGACCATAGCTACTCCACCGATACGGTCAAGAATATCTTCAAGACCAACGCCTCCAAGCCCTCGCTCAGCGGTCTGGCGCCCATTGGTACGCTGGCCGACTTCCTCGAGGTCGAAGGCAAGTACGAGACCGTGGTGGACGAGTTTCTGCGCGACGAGTTGAACTTCATCGTGGTCAAATCCTGGGACGCAGCCGATGCCGGAGTTCGCCTGTTGCAGACCGATGTTTCCGGTCGCGCCACCTTCCTGGTCCACTCGGAGAGCGATGCGCAGGTGCCTGCCCCCGCCATCAGCCCGATTGAAGGCGTAGTCGCCTTGCGGGACTGCATCCGCGTGCTTAACGGGTTCGGCCACTCGCTGGAAACCATTCTGCCCAAGCTGCGCAACGGCTACGTTGCACCGGATGCTGCCACGGCCCGCACCCTGGCCCAAAGCCATCCGGAAGCCTTCTTTC
>DAICZO010000022.1 GCA_027311125.1 Acidobacteriaceae bacterium | reverse complement strand
GAACCGGGGTCGGGTTCGGACGCGGCAGGGATGCGGACGACAGCGGTGCGGAAGGGCGATACGTGGGTGCTGAATGGCGGCAAGACGTTCATCACCAATGGGACCTACGCCAACTGTGCGGTGGTGCTGGCGGTGACGGATCGCGAGAAGGGGACGAAGGGGACTTCGGCGTTTGTAGTGGAGAAAGGAACGAAGGGGTTTCGGCCGGGGAAGAAGGAGAACAAACTGGGACTGCGGGCGAGCGATACGGCGGAGTTGCTGTTTGAGGACTGCGTGATTCCGGCAGAGAACCTGTTGGGGAAGGAAGGCGAGGGCTTCAAGGATGCGATGCGGGTGCTGGATGGCGGACGCATCTCGATTGCAGCGTTGAGCCTGGGGATTGCGCGCGGTGCCCTGGATGCTGCGATGAAGTATGCGCAGCAACGGCGGCAGTTTGGGAAGGCGATCAGCGAGTTTCAGGCGATCCAGTTCAAGCTGGCTACGATGGCGACGGAGCTGGATGCTGCGTGGCTTTTGACGATGCGCGCGGCGCAGATGAAGGACAAGGGCCAGAAGGTGACGCTGGAGAGCAGCATGGCGAAGCTGTATGCGAGCGAGGCGGCATGCAGAATTTGCGATGAAGGCGTGCAGATTCATGGGGGGTACGGGTTCATCAAGGACTATCCGGCGGAGAAGTTCTACCGGGATGTGAAGCTGTGCACGATTGGCGAGGGAACCAGCGAGATTCAGCGGATGGTGATTGCGCGGGAGTTGCTGGGGAAGACGCCTAGCCGGGGATAAAGGCGGTTGGTACTGCGTCAAGGGAGCCTGTCGGATTGCGGTGAAGCCGCTACGACAGGCTCTTTTTTCGTGCTTGTGGGTGCGTGCGCAGGCCGTGTTGAGGCTGCTTGTTGGCGGATTTTGAGATTAGCAAGAGATTGCGGATTTCTGGTGATGGTATGCAAGCAAGTCGCGGGTGTTGATGGTTTTGTGATGTCAAGGGATGGGTGGCGGGAGAATACTTGGCGCGGCGCGAAAGGGTGCGCCAAGACGTATCCGAGGTTTTGCCATGAAGTCTTTATCCAAGTTTCTTCCAGTTGCGCTGACGTGTGTGGCGCTGCTTCTACCTGTGGTGGCGAAAGCCGCTGACGACGATCGCGATGATCGTCATAACCCGCCGAGTGTTCCTCTGGCGACGAACCAGTATCTGGTGACGAATTGGACCGTGAATGGCGGTGGCGGGGCGATGAACACGGACCCGAACCTGGTGAATCCATGGGGCCTTTCGCGGAGTTCCGGTGGGCCGTGGTGGGTTTCGGACAACGGTACCGGGTTGTCCACGCTGTATCTGGGAACGGGTGCTGTGCAGCAGTTGGTGGTGAAGATTCCTGCGGCCAAGTCTGGCTCGGGCGTACTTGGTTCGCCTACCGGGACTATCTTCAACGGGACGCAGGAGTTTGCTGTTGGTGCAGGTAAGCCTGCGGTGTTCCTGTTCGCGACGGAGGATGGAACGATCTCGGGCTGGAATCCTGGGGTGAATCTGACCAATGCGGTGATTGCGGTCAACGAGTCCGAGAAGGGTGCATCGTTCAAAGGATTGACTGCTGCCACGGTGAATCTGCCGAATTATCAAAATCAAACGCTGTTGTATGTCGCTGACTTTACGCTGGGGCGGGTAGAGGTATTTGACGGGATGTTCCACCATGTTGTTGCCGTAGAGTCTCAGTTCAATGAGGACAATGACCTGCCGGATGGGTATGCGCCGTTCAACGTACAGAACCTGGGCGGCAACATCTACGTGGCGTATGCGAAGCGTGGCAGCGGCAACAATGAGCAGGATGGGCCGGGGTTGGGATTGGTGCGTATCTACAGTCCAGCGGGGCAGATGCTGGTGCGTCTGGAGCATGGGAACTGGTTCAATGCTCCTTGGGGCATGGCGATCGCACCGAGCGACTTTGGGCCATATAGCCACAGCATTCTGGTTGGGAACTTCGGAAATGGCTGGATTGCGGCGTTCGATCCTATTACGGGACGCTTCCAGGATTATCTGCGGGATGCGACTGGGAAGCTGATAACGATTCCAGGGCTCTGGGGTATTTCGCCGGGCAATGATGGCAAGGCCGGGGCTGCTGTTTCGCTATACTTTGCAGCGGGCGGCGCGACGGAGAGCGCTGGTGTG
>DAICZO010000019.1 GCA_027311125.1 Acidobacteriaceae bacterium | reverse complement strand
TATGCGGCCGCTGATCCATGACGGACGGACCAGATTCTTCTTCTTGGTGGGCATGGTGCTGCTGCTGCTGGCAGCAGTGGTGCTGGTGCCGCTGAAGCTGGTGAAGGTGAAGATGCTGCCGTTCGACAACAAGAGCGAGTTCCAGGTGGTGGTGGATATGCCGGACGGGACGACGCTGGAGGAGACGAGCAGGGTGTCGCAGGAGTTGGGGCGGTATCTGGCGCAGCAGCCTGAGGTGCTGAACTATCAGGTGTATGCGGGGACTTCGGGACCGTATAACTTCAACGGGCTGTTGCGGCACTCGTTTTTGCGGTCGCAGCCGAACCAAGCGGATATCCAGGTGAATCTGCTGCCGTTGGATGATCGGAGTGCGCAGAGCCATGAGATAGCGAAGCGACTGCGTCCGGGGCTGGACAAGATTGGCGCACCGTACGGCGCACGGATCAAGGTGAGCGAGGTGCCGCCGGGACCGCCGGTGATGCAGACGCTGGTGGCGGAGGTGTACGGGCCGGATATGGCGGGACAGATCGATCTGGCGCGGAAGGTGAAGCAGATCTTCCTGAATACCTCGAGCGTGGTGGATGTGGACTGGATGGTGGAAGACCCGCAGACGGACGACCAGATTACGGTGGACGAGGCGAAGGCGGCCCAGCATGGGATCTCGAAGGCTGAGGTGACGCGGGCGTTGTCGGTGGCGTTGCGCGGGGGCGATGCCGGGCTGTTGCACTCGGATATTTCGCGTGAGGCGATACCGGTGAGTGTGCGGATGGAGCGTGCGGACCGGTCGTCGATGGACCAGTTGGAAAGCATCAAGCTGCCGACCTCGGACGGCGGGATGGTTTCGCTGCGGGAGATCACGAAGGTGGTTCCGACGGTGTTGCAGCCGAGTATTTATCACAAGAATATGAAGCGCGTGGTGTACGTGACGGGCGATGTGGCCGGCGCGGAAGAGAGCCCGGTGTATGCGATTTTCAAGATGAACGAGGCGCTGGATCGGGTGCAGTTGCCGGGTGGGTATGCGTTGAAGCACTACAACTCGGAGCAGCCTGATTCTACCGACCTGTTTGCGATGAAGTTGGATGGAGAGTGGCACATCACGATTGAGGTGTTTCGCGATCTGGGGATTGCGTTTGCGGCGGTGCTGCTGCTGATTTATGTGCTGGTTGTGGGTTGGTTCCGATCGTTTACGGTGCCTCTGGTGATTATGGCTCCGATACCGCTGACGTTGGTCGGGATCTTGCCGGCACATGCGTTGCTGGGAGCGTTTTTTACGGCGACGTCGATGATCGGATTTATTGCCGGTGCGGGAATTATTGTGCGGAACTCGATTATCCTGGTGGACTTTATCGAGTTGCGGCGGCGGGAAGGTATGCCGCTGGCGGATGCCGTGATCGATGCTGGAGCGGTGCGTTTTCGTCCTATGCTGCTGACGGCAGCGGCGGTAGTGGTGGGTGCGAGCGTGATTCTGTCGGACCCGATCTTTCAAGGATTGGCGCTGTCGCTGATGGCTGGCGAAGTGGCGTCGACGGTACTGTCGCGGTTGGCGGTGCCGGTGTTGTATTACATGGTTGAGGCAGGAAAAGAGAAGCACCAGGCAGTGGTCGTTGAGTAGACGTTGGAATGAAATGGAGGGTATTACGATGACGGTTGAACGTGGTCTGCGCATGATGGCGGGTGTGGTGATTTTGTTGTCGGTGGGGTTGGCTCATTGGGTGTCGCAGTACTGGCTGCTGTTGACGGCTTTTGCGGGGTTGAACCTGTTGCAGTCGAGCTTTACGAACTGGTGTCCGGCGATGATGATATTGCGTGCGATGGGGCTGAAAGATGCCAGTGGTGCTAGCTGTTCCACGTCGTAAGTGTTGCTGCTGGAAGTAGCAGGAATAGGTCAGGAGGAAGTATGCAGGTTAAGGTTGAGCATTTGGAAGGCGTCAAGTTTACGGTTGCTGCGCGTGGTCATGTAATCGTGAATGATCAGCCGGTGGAAGATGGCGGCACGGATGAAGGGATGACGCCTCCGGAGATGTTGCTGGGCTCGCTGGCCAGTTGCGCAGCGTACTATGCGGCGTACTACCTGAAGGCGCGTAAGCTGGCGACGGCGGGCACGGAGGTGATTGTTGCGGCGGAGAAGCTGACGAATCCGAGCAGGATTGATCACTTCAAGATTGAAGTGATTGCGCCGGTGGCGTTGACGCCAGAGCAGGTGGAGGGGATTGATCGCGCAGTGCATCGCTGTATTGTGCACAATACGCTGCTGACGATACCAACCATTACGACGACGGTGCGTGGACAGGTTGCAGTGGAGATGCAGGCAGCGCATGAGGCGGGCAGCGTGGCCTAGCTGCATCTGGCTAGCTGCGTCTGGCTAGATGCAGTCGGGCTGGACTGGCTGATGTCTCGGGTGTGATGGCTGTGGATAGCTGCTATGCTCACGGTGTTTCGTTGGTAGTGATTGGGGAGAGCCCAGCCGTGGAGTTGAAGGCATGATCGGGGCAGACGATACGAGCGTTGGGCTGAGCAGTGCCGAGGCTGCCGCACGTTTGGCGCAGTATGGTGCGAATGCGTTGCCGGAGCCGGTGGTGCATCCGGTTCGCATGTTGCTGAAGAAGTTGTGGGCTCCGGTTCCGTGGATGCTGGAGGCTACGGTTGTTTTGGAGTTAGCGCTGGGCAAGCGGGTGGAAGCAGGGGTGATTGGACTGCTGCTGCTGATGAACGCGCTGCTAAGCCTGATGCAGGAGCGGAAGGCGGAGGGTGCGCTGGCACTGCTGCGGAAGCGGTTGCCGGTGAATGCCAGGGTACGCCGTGACGGTGATTGGAAGCTGATTGATGCGCGCGAGGTGGTGCCGGGCGATGAACTCTATCTGCGGATGGGGGATCTGGTTCCGGCTGATGTACGGATTGTGGGCGGCGAGATTTCGCTGGACCAGTCTGCACTGACGGGGGAGTCGCTGCCGGTGGAGGCGGGGGTGGGTGCGGCTGCGTATGCGGGCGCGGTGGTGCGACATGGGGAAGCACATGGCGAGGTAACGGAGACGGGAAGCCGCAGCTACTTTGGCAAGACGGCGGAGTTGGTGAACGCGGCGCAGACGGTTAGTCATCTGCAGCATGTGATCTTGAAGATTGTGCAGTACCTGGTAGGGCTGGATGCGGTGCTGGTGGTGGTGCTGCTGGTGTTTGCGTGGGTGACGGGAATGCCGCTGATGGAGATGCTGCCGTTTGCGCTGATCCTGCTGGTGGCATCGGTTCCGGTGGCTTTGCCGGCGACGTTTACGCTGGCGACGGCGTTGGGTTCGATGGAGTTGGCGAAGAGTGGCGTGCTGGTGACGCGGCTGTCGGCGATAGAAGAAGCTGCTGCAATGGACGTGCTGCTGAGTGATAAGACGGGGACGATTACGAAGAACGAGTTGGCCGTGGCGGCGAAGGTTGTCTATGGGACGGTGACCGAGGTGGAGTTGCTGCGCCTGGCTGGTTATGCGAGCGATGCCGGTAGCCAGGACCCGATCGATATGGCGGTGCTGACGGCGGGGAAGGCTGCGGGAGTGGATGGGGGATCAGCGAAGCGGGTGGGGTTTGTGCCGTTCGATCC
>DAICZO010000012.1 GCA_027311125.1 Acidobacteriaceae bacterium | reverse complement strand
GACACCGTCACCCTCAAGGTCGACAACCACGCCACCCCCCTCACTGGCTTCACCCGCGTCCTACCCGCCGGCGCGCAGATCGCTCTGCTCATCGACGATGGTCTCCGCGAGTCCGTCGGCAGGGAACTGGGCAGCCTCCGCAGCTTTATCACCTCGCTTCCCGCCGGTACCGAGATCTTCGTAGGCTACATGCAGAACGGTCGCGTCCTGCCCGTGCAGGACTTCACCACCGACTACGCCGCCGCCGCCAAAGCACTCCGCGTTCCAATCGGGATGCCCGGCCTCAGCGCCAGCCCCTACTTCTGCGTCACTGAATTTCTCAAGCAGTGGCGTCCCGTCACTGCCGACGCCAACGGACAACCCGTCCACAAAGCTCGCTTCATCCTTATGATCACCGACGGTGTTGACCCCTACAACGGCAGCGTCAGCATCGCCAACCAGAACAGCCCCTACGTCGACGAGGCCGGTAAGGCCGCTCAGATCACCGGCGTTCCCATCTACTCCATCTACTTCGCCGACGCGGGCATCCGCGGCGGTGCAGCCAACTTCAGCGGCCAAAGCTACCTCTCCCAGATCGCCGAAGCCTCCGGAGGACGTGCCTACTACGAGGGAACTGGAAACCCCGTCTCCATGGTTCCGTTCCTCAAACAATTCCAGCACGACGTCTCCGAAACCTACATCGCCTCCTTCAACGCACCCAGCGACCAGAAACTCGTCCGGATCAAGGTCTCGACCAAACTCCCCAAAACCCGGCTCACGGCCCCCCAGCAGGTCCGCCCCGGCATCATCATCGGCCCAGCCCCACAGAAGTAAATCTCCTGCAGTTCGCACCAAAATAAAGCGGCCTCGGATCTCTCCGAGGCCGCTTCATCGTTCCTGTATCCGTGCTGCTTAGTACATGCCGTCCATACCACCGCCGCCATGCTGATGTCCGCCGCCCGCAGCTTCCTTCTTCTCCGGGATATCGGCAATCATCGCTTCCGTCGTCAGCATCAGGCCAGCGATAGAAGCCGCATTCTGCAAAGCAGTACGCGTCACCTTCGTCGGATCGATCACGCCAGCCTTCACCAGGTCCTCGTAGACGCCCGTTCCGGCGTTGTAGCCGTAGTTGGACTCCTTCGACTCGTGGATCTTGCCGATCACAACCGCACCCTCTTCACCGGCATTGGATACGATCATCCGCAACGGCTCTTCGATCGCCCGGCGAATGATGCTCGCGCCGATCTTCTAGTCGCCTTCCAGCGTCTTGATCAGGGCCTCGACCGCCGACGTGCAACGGACCAACGCTACGCCGCCGCCCGGGACAATCCCTTCTTCCACTGCCGCGCGCGTCGCATGCATCGCGTCTTCCACACGGGCCTTCTTTTCCTTCATCTCGGTCTCGGTCGCAGCGCCAACCTTGATCACCGCAACACCGCCAACCAGCTTGGCCAGGCGCTCCTGCAGCTTCTCACGGTCGTAGTCGGAGGTCGTCTTCTCGACCTGAGCACGAATCTCCTTCACGCGGCCCTCAACGTCGCCATCATGACCGCCACCATCGACAATGGTCGTGTTGTCCTTGTCGATCGTCACGCGCTTGGCAGTGCCCAGATCCTCGATCTTCACGCCTTCCAGCTTGATGCCGAGGTCTTCCGTAATCGCCTTGCCGCCCGTCAGGATAGCGATATCCTGCAGCATCGCCTTGCGACGGTCGCCAAACCCAGGCGCCTTCACCGCAGCCACGTTCAACGTGCCACGCAGCTTGTTCACTACCAGGGTCGCCAGCGCTTCGCCGTCAACATCCTCGGCAATGATCACCAGCGGCTTCGCCGTGCGGGCAATCTGCTCCAGCAAGGGCAGCAGGTCCTTCATCGACGAGATCTTCTTCTCGTAGATCAGGATGTACGGGTTCTCCAACGCTACTTCCATCCGCTCCGCATCCGTCACGAAGTAAGGAGAGAGATAGCCGCGGTCGAACTGCATGCCCTCAACCACATCCAACTGGGTCTCCATCGTCCGCGACTCTTCCACGGTGATGACCCCGTCCTTGCCAACCTGCTTCATCGCCTCGGCAATGATCACGCCGATCTGCGAGTCCGAGTTGGCAGAGATCGTACCGACCTGGGCAATCATGTCGCCAGAAACCGGCTTCGAGAACGTAGACAACGCACCACCGGTCACAACGCCATTCTCATCGCGCTTGCCAATGATCGCCTCAACCGCCTTATCGATACCGCGCTTCAGTGCCATCGGATTCGCACCCGCCGCCACCGTCTTCACGCCCTCACGATAGATCGCCTGCGCCAGAACCGTTGCCGTCGTAGTACCGTCACCGGCAACATCCGACGTCTTCGATGCAACTTCGCGCACCATCTGGGCACCCATGTTCTCGAGCGAATTCGGCAACTCGATCTCCTTGGCAACCGTCACACCGTCCTTGGTGATCGTAGGAGAACCAAACTTCTTCTCGATCACAACGTTACGGCCCTTCGGTCCAAGCGTTACCTTCACTGCGTCAGCCAAGGTGTTCACTCCACGCAGGATAGCCTGACGTGAATCTTCTCCGTGCAAAATCTGCTTTGCCATTGTGTAGCTCCTGTTATCGGCCTGCGCCGATCAAAAATAGTGTCAAAAAGGAAGTGTCAGTCTTCGCATACAGCGCGCCCATAAAACCGCTCGCCGCCACGCGTAGTCGTTACTTCTTGAGAATGCCGAGGACTTCTTCCTCACGCATGATCAGAAACTCTTCGCCATCCAGCTTGATCTCGGTTCCCGAGTACTTGCCGAACAGAATGTTGTCGCCAGCCTTTACGTCCAGAGGGAATACCTTGCCCTCGTCGTTCGACTTACCCTTACCGACCGCGATAACCTCGCCCTGCTGCGGCTTCTCTTTCGCCGAATCCGGAATGATGATCCCGCCGCGAATGCTCTCGCCCTCTTCAACACGCCGGACCAGAATACGATCATGCAGCGGAGTAAATGATGTTGTCGCCATTGAGTTACATCTCCTTAGTACGATTTAGCTACTTCTGTAATCGGGCGGTATTACGCCCAGTTATGGTTCGCAACCCAGACAGCGTTGCCACCAGGGTCGACTAAAATAGATTGAAAACGGCCCAGTTATCTATGGCCCAAGCGTCAAGGCTAACACTCGGTTAGCACTCGACCCTTCCGATTGCTAACACTAATCGCTCGGATGCTCCACTGTCAACTCTGCTCTGTGAAATATGAGTGAAAGTCGCGCAGGATTTCTTCCTGCCGTCGGTGTGCTCAGCGTCTCCACGAAATCCGTCCCGCGTCGTAGAATAAGGCCATGAGTCTCAACCGAATCGTCGGGCTTCCTCTTCTGCTGCTTGTTTTCGCAACCTTCGCCACTCCCACGCCTGCCCACTGCCAGGATTCCAAGGAGTATCGCGGTCGTAAGTACAAAGCCCCACCCGAGACCTCTCACATCGTCGTGCACGTTGCCAAGAACTCCAACGGAAAGCCCATCGCGAACGCCGCAGTTGTCTTCAATCCCACCAAGGATGGCAAGGACATTGGCAGCTTGGAGATCAAAACCGATCCAGACGGCAACGCCACCATCGACGTCATTCCTACCGGTAGCATGGTTCGCGTCCAGGTTATTGCCAACGGCTTCGCCACCTATGCGGAGGACTTCCTGATCAGCGAGTCCAGTCGTGACATCGCAGTGAAGATGCTTCGCCCTCAGGAGCAGATATCAGCCTACGTCAACAACGAGGGGAAGCCTTCCGAGCGAAAGCCTGGCGTTCAAGAGCCAGTCAAGCCATCTGCCAAACCCGCAGCATCGCCTGCCAGCGTGCCGCCGGCCTCGGCTTCACCCACCGCTCCTAAGCAATAACGCTACCCCGCATATCATGACCCAACCAGCGTTGCTCGGTAAGACTGTTCTCGTCACTGGCGGGGCCCGGCGGATCGGGCGAACCCTCGCCTTGGCCTTTGCGCAGGCTGGTGCGCACGTTGCCATCACCTACCTGAACTCAGATGCTGAGGCCGAATCCACTCTTCGCGATCTGGCTGCACTCGACGTAGAAGCTCTGGCCGTCCGTTGCGATCTCCGCGATCCGGATAGCATCACGCACACCGTCCAGTCCATCGCCAACGACTTCGGTCATCTCGATATCCTCGTCAATAACGCTGGCTTCTTCGAGTCTGTCACGCTCG
>DAICZO010000275.1 GCA_027311125.1 Acidobacteriaceae bacterium | reverse complement strand
TCTTGGAGCTATGGGCATGGATGTCCACCTGACCGAGACATATTTTGTGGTGGCACACTTTCATTTTGTGATGGTGGGAGGCGCGCTGATGGGGTTTCTGGGCGGGCTTCATTTTTACTGGCCCAAGATTACTGGACGCATGTATCCGGAGTTGATGGCGAAGCTCTCTGCGGTGACGATTTTTATTGGCTTTCAAGTTACGTTTCTGCCGCAGTTTGTGCTTGGCTATCTGGGCATGCCGCGTCGATATGCCGCCTATCCATCTGAGTTTCAGGTGCTGAACGTTTTATCCACGGCTGGAGCGACGATTCTTGGCATTGGATACCTGATGCCAATGATTTATCTGATGTGGTCGTTGAAGTACGGGAAGGTTGCGGGGAAGAATCCTTGGAACGCGACTGGTCTAGAGTGGACGATCCAGTCGCCTCCCTTACAGCAGAATTTTGTTGAAATTCCTGTGGTGACGCAAGAGGCGTATGCGTATTCGGAGATGGATCAACCAGAACGCTTCAGGGTGTCTGCCTAAACAGGGAGTGAGATGTCGAGAGAAACAGAGCTGGTGATATACGATGCCGCGGAGCACCTGCGCTGGGGTGAGCGTGCTCTACGCGCAGGAGTACCGCCCTTCTTCGATCCTCGTCGTCGGTCGCTGGTGCGAGGCAATGTTCTGGTGTTCGGCAGTATTGGACTGGGGTACTACTGGTCAGGGCTTCCGGAAGCGAGAGCTACTCTTTTGCTGGTAATACCGCTGCTGCTTGCGATGATGGGTACCGCTGACACGATACGGTGCCTGCAAAAGCGCTGGAATTGTTATCACGCCGGAGTGCTGCTTCTGATCTATGCAGATCTGATGGCTGTAGTGATGCTCGGGTTTCTGTTGACCTATCCTTTCGTTCTATGGATTTCACACCCGTAACCATGCGGATGATATGAGGGTTGAGAGTGGGAGGCAGACCTGGGCCGCCCATCGTATCAACTTCACTGCTGCTATGCGAGACGCTGGGTCGTGGCGGAGAGGCGCGCGTCGCGTTAGATTTGCGGTGCGGCGGCAGGTGTTTTGGGTTGGTAGGTGCAGAAGGGATCGCTGCCGAGGGGATCGCCGGTGAAGGCGAAGGCGCGGGCGCGTGATCCGCCACAGATGGCGTGGCACTCGCAGGTGCCGCATTTGCCGGTGAACTCCTCGGGCTGGTGGAGGGAGCGGAAGAGGGGCGAGTCGCGGTAGACCTGGGGGAGCTGGTGGGTGCGCACGTTGCCGGCGGCGAGGGGCAGGAAGCCGGCGGGATAGATGTCGCCCTGATTGGAGACGAACATGATGCCGTGACCGTCGCGAATGCCGAAGCCGCGGTAGACGGAGGTTTTGTTGATTTCGGCGGCGTGCATGCCGCTGCTGCGCATGCGGTCGAGGGCGACGCGGCGGTAGGAGGGGGCCTCGGTGGTTTTGATGGTGAAGGGGGCGACCTGGGCGAGATCGTAGACCCAGTTCATGAGCTCTTCGCCCCGCTCGGGGGAGACGGGCTGGAGCATTTTTCCGCGGCCGACCTCGATGAGGAAGAAGAGGCTCCAGCGCATGATGTGGAGGGATTTGAGCAGCTCGTAGATGGCGGGGAGATCGTCGATGGTCTCCTGAGAGACGAGGGTGTTGAGCTGGACGGGCATGTTGAGTTTGGCTGCGTTTTTGAGGGCCTGGATGGTCCAGTCGTAACAGCCGCTGACGCCGCGTACGGCTTCGTGGCGCTGGGCGGTGGAGCCGTCGAGGCTGAGGCCGAGGCTTTCGATGCCGTGGGCTTTGAGCTTGGCGAGGACGTCGAAGGTGAGCTCCGGGGTGGCGCTGGGGGTGATGGAGACGGTGATGCCGAGCTGGTGTGCGTCGTCGATGATGTCGAAGAGATCGGCGCGCTTCAAGGGGTCTCCGCCGGTGAGGATGAGATGCGGCAAGGGGCTATCGAAGGAGGCGATCTGGCGCAGGAGGGCTTTGCTTTCGGTGTGATTGAGTTCGCCGGGGAGCGGCTGGGAGACGGCTTCGGCGCGGCAGTGACGGCAGGCGAGAGCGCAGGCCTGGGTCATCTCCCAGTAGACGAGCATCGGGTTTCTGGAGTAGTCGAGGGCTTTGGACTGATGCGCGTGTGCGGGTGCTGACTGGGTTTCGACCATGCGAGGATCTCCATTGGCTGCGGTGATTAGTGGACGCAGACAGGCTGTGGTGCGTTGAGACTGCTGTGGGACGCAGTCGGATGAGTGCGGAGGTCTTCCAGGATGGACTGGGCGACGTTGACTCCGCTTTGAATGCAATCGGGGATGCCTGCACCGTGATAGGCTGCGCCGGCGAGATGCAGACCATGATGACGCTGGAGGATGCTGTCGATCTGGGCGACACGCTCGCGATGACCTACGTTGTATTGGGGAGTGGACTTGCGCCAGCGATAGGCGCGGGCGAGGACGGGCTGGGCGTCGATGCCCATGGTGACGCGCAGTTCGTGCTGGGCGAGTTCGATGAGGGTGGCTTCGTCCTGCTCGGCGAGGTGCTCGGCGCGGGCTCCGCCGATGAAGACGCGGATGAGAACGCTGTCGCTGGGGGCGCGGCCGGAGAACTTCTTTGAGGTCCAGGTGCAGGCGGTGATGCCACGGTTTTCGCTGAAGGGGACGACGAAGCCGAGACCATCGAGCGGGTGGTGGATGTCTGCGCGCTTGAATGCGAGCGAGACGGTGGCGGTGGAGACGTAACGGATGTTGCGGAGGTGCGCGGCGAGTGTGGTGTCGGTGGCCTGGAGGAGGGCGGCGGAGACGTAGGCCGGGGTGGCGAGGACGACGTGATCGACGAGGAGGGTGCGCTTGTCGGCGAGGGTGACCCGGTACTGCTGGCCCTCGGGAGTGACGGAGGTGACGCGATGGTCGAGGAGGAGGCTGGCTGGTTTGAGCTGCGCGAAGAGTGCGTCGACCAACTGCTGCAGACCGCCACGCAGGGTCATGAACATGGAGCGCGGCCTGGCTGGCTGGGGTGGTGGTGCGGCGGGGGATTTGCGGGCGAGCTTTTGGCGGATCATGCTGCGGATGAGGCCGCCGTACTTCTGCTCCATCTGGGGGAACATGGGGAAGGTGCTGTGGAGGCTGAGGGTTTCGGGGTCGGCGGCGTAGATGCCGGCCATGAGGGGGGCGGCGATTTTATCGAGCAGCTCGGAGCCGAGACGGCGACGGACGAAGCCGGCGAGGCTCTCGTCCGGACGGGGAGCGGAGCGCGGGATGAAGAGTTCGAGGCCCATGCGGATTTTGCCTGGCCAGGAGATGAGCGAGGAACGCAGGAAGGGCATGACCATGGTGGGAGCCATGAGCATCATGCCTTCGGGCATGGGATGAAGTTTGCCGTCGCACCAGACGTAGGTGGGATGCTTGGCGGTGTTGGAGCCGATAAGTTGATCGTCGAGGCCGAGGGTGTGGCAGAGTTCCAGTGCAGATTTTTTTTGTGCGAGGAAGGAGTCGGGGCCGCCTTCGATGACGAAGCCCTGCTCGTGTGTGGAAGCGATTTTTCCGCCGAGGCAGGAGGAGCTTTCGATGAGGGTGACATCGAGATGCGGCGCGTGCTGCTGCAGGTAGAACGCGATGGAAAGTCCGGTGATGCCGCCGCCGATAATGGCTACTTGCTTCGTGTGTTGGTTCACAGCGTACCTAATTCATCCTGCGTGTGGCAGAGCTGGATTTGCACCATCTGGTATGAGGTTAGAGCCGATATGCGCTGGTCGCTGTGACGTACGTCACAAAGGATTGGAGAAGGCTGAGTGGAGGGATTGTGTTGTGGTGGCGCGAGTTTAGTGATCTACATTCGTTACAAAAGTACGACAATCAC
>DAICZO010000003.1 GCA_027311125.1 Acidobacteriaceae bacterium | reverse complement strand
GGGGGTGAGGGCTTGGCTGAAGAGCGGGTGGGTGGACTCGATCGCCTGCAGGGTGGTGTTGGTCTGAAAGGGAACGGGGATGCCGGAGAGGCGTTCGAGATCGGCGAGGTAGGCGGGGTAGAGTGCGGCGCTGAGGTCGCTGAGGGGCTGGAGTGCGGGTGGATTGTCGTGGTCGTTGGCGGCTAGCATGCCGGCGGCGGCGGTGGAGGCTTCGGCGAGGGGGTCGGATTGATCGAGAACGGTGACAGAGGCTCCGCGGCGGTTGAGTTCGAGTGCGAGGGAGAGTCCGATGATGCCGGCGCCGGCGATACAGAAGTCAGAGCGTTGCATAAGATGAGTTTAGCCGGGTCGAGACGAGATATAGTTCTGGTGTGCCTTTGTAAGGCGGCACGAACGGGATGTGATGCTGGTTGGCAGAGCAGAACGTCCAAGAATTTGCAAAGAAGCTATGCAGAGTGCATCACAGGAATGCATCATACGAATCCATCCAAGGACAAAGAGGAGAGAGCTATGAGTGAAGAGGGATATGTCGAAGAGCGGTCGATGTCGGGAGCGTTTCTGGCGGTGGTAGCCGTAGCGCTGCTGGCCGGGCTGGGTGCGCTGGTGTGGTGCTACGGACTGCAGAACCATCTGGCGGCCTCGGACCAGAAGCTGGCTGCGGCCCAGCAGCAGAACACCGACCTGGTGGCCAAGCTGGAGGCAACGAATGCGCGGCTGCGGGCGACGAGCGAGACGCTGGGCCAGAGTGTGGGCATGACGCAGAAGCAGATTGAGTTGCGGACGCAGAGTATCCTGGCGACGCAGAAGGCGCAGACGGCCAAGCTGGAACAGGAGCAGGCGGCGACGGCGAAGCAGATTGGTGCAGTGTCGAGCGATGTGGCCAGCGTGAAGACGGACGTGGGCGGCGTGAAGACGGATGTTGCCGCGACGAAGAGCGACCTGGAGACGACGAAGTCGCAACTGCAGCGAGTGGTGGGCGATGCGGGTGTGATGAGCGGCCTGATTGCGACCAACCGCAGCGAGTTGGAAGTGCTGAAGCACAAGGGCGACCGGAACTACTACGAGTTCACGCTGCAGAAGGGCGCGAAGCCTACGCTGCTGTCGACGGTGAAGCTGCAGTTGAAGAAGGCGGATGAGAAGCACTCTCGGTACACGCTGAATGTGAGTGCGGATGACCGGAATATCGAGAAGAAGGACAAGGGGCTGGATGAGCCGGTGCAGTTCTACACGGGCAAGGATCCGGTGCTGTATGAGTTGGTGGTGAATGTGATTGAGAAGAATCGGGTGTCGGGATATCTGGCGACTCCGAAGGGTTCGCCACAGCCTGCTGCGAAACCTTAGTGTGTGGATGCGTTAACTGAAACGGGGGACGCTGTATGCGTCCCCCGTTTCGTGTTTGCCTGTTGGATTACTTCTTTTTTGCGGCCTTCTTGGCTGGCTTCTTTGCTGCTTTTGTGGCTGCCTTTTTCGTTGCCATTTGTCTATTCTCCCTAGTGATTAGACATTGCGTCTGCAACAAGCTGCATTGCAGCTAACGAAGGTATAGATTTACTCAAATTCACTGTCAAGAAAAATCGATAGGTTGCGAATATTTTTTTAGTCGCGTGGAGGCGCGATGCGAGTTGCGCGCGCGTGATGGAGATGGCGGGTTGGTGGTGTGGTGGGCGTGCGAGTTCGTTTGACGATGTGTTGTGGCGTGTGGAGTGTGGGTGCGAAGGGTAGGTGCGGCGGCTTATACTTGCGCGTCGGACGATGGATGGTTGCGGGAAATTTCTATTGAGGTGAAGCGATGAAGGATGTGGTGATTGTGTCGGCAGTGCGGACGCCGGTGGGGAAGTTTCAAGGCGCGTTGAGCGAGTTGAGTGCGGTGCAGTTGGGAGCGGTGGTGGTGCGGGAAGCCGTGCGTAGAGCGGGGATTGATGCTGCGAGTGTGGATGAGTGCGTGATGGGATGCGTGTTGCCAGCGGGGCTGGGACAGAACCCGGCGCGGCAGGCAGCGTTGCAGGGTGGGCTATCGGACACGGTTGCAGCGATGACGATCAACATGGTGTGCGGGAGTGGATTGAAGGCCGTGGCGCTGGCGGCGCAGAGTGTGATGACGGGCGCGGCGGAGATTGTGGTGGCAGGTGGGATGGAGTCGATGTCGAATGCGCCGTACCTGTTGCCGCAGGGGCGGAAGGGATTTCGGATGGGCGACTCGGTGGTGGTGGATTCGATGGTGAAGGATGGGTTGTGGTGCGCGTGCGACGACCAGCACATGGGCATGACGGGCGAGTTGGTGGCGGAGAAGCATGGCATCACGCGCGAGATGCAGGATGCATACGCGCTGGAGTCACATCGGAAGGCGAGTGCTGCGTTGCGGGAAGGCCGGTTCGATGCGGAGGTGGTTCCGGTGACGCTGCCTGCGAAGAAGAAGGGGGGAGACGCGGTGGTGTTTGCGAAGGATGAGAGTGTTCGTGAGGATGCCTCGCTGGAAGCACTGGGTGCGTTGCGTCCGGCGTTCAAGAAGGATGGGACGGTGACGGCGGGGAACGCTCCGGGGGTGAACGATGCGGCAGCGGCGGTGGTGGTGATGTCGGCTGCGCGAGCGA
>DAICZO010000002.1 GCA_027311125.1 Acidobacteriaceae bacterium | reverse complement strand
CCGGGGACCGTGACAATGTAGTGGGCCCGGTCGGCAAACGCTTTGCGCAGAGATGAAACATGCTGCGCCACGTTGCCCTCTTCCACAAAGGATTCCGGCCAAACGGAATGCAACAATTCTTCCTTCGTGACGACCGTTGCCGGGTTGGCTACCAGGTGCGCAAGCACCTCGAACGCCTTGGGTGAGAGAGCCACGGGGCTGCCGTCGCGCGTCAGCGTTCGCCGGACAAGGTTCAGCTCGTAATCATCAAAACGATATAAAACGCTGCGGGACAATGACATACGTGCCCTTCAACTCTATTCATAAAAATTCATCCCGGCCTTCAAGACTAAAAAGACCGCCGTGCGCTCTAGTTCGATCTGAACAGATACCCCTTGGCTGGACGGAGAATGCAATCCAATGACCCTGCTCCCGCGCACCCCATTACCAGCCACTCTAACAGCAGCCCAGAACATGGGAAAGCAAATTGAAGAGGGTCCTGTCCAGCATCGGCGGGTCGAGATCACGGTCGAGCGCGAGGTGCTCTCGTACGTCCGTACACCTCCACCAGTGCCCGGCGAACGGTGCGGACACTGTGGGCAGATAATCCCATTCCCGCCTGAGCCAGCTTCACTTATTCCACATGAGAGCGGTGCCTGTGGGCACCCGGAACTGCCACAGCAACCAGACACACCAAATGCTTGAAGATTTCAAGCCGAAGAATGCGAAGACGAAGAACGGCGGAGAACCTTAAGGCTGGTTGCTTCGATCAACTCCCAGCCCTGCGCCCGAACCAGATGTATTGAGGAGATGCCCCGGTGAACAACACGATGAAGTTCAAATTGCTCCGTCTATCCGTTCTGGCTGCGTTTACATTCGCCTTCGCAGCGGCGGTTTCCTCCCAAGCCCAGAGCTTTACGTATGGCACGATGACCACGATTGGCACCAATCTCAACTGCCCGTTCAAGATAGCTGTCGACAGTGCCGGAGATCTGTTCATCACCGATAACGGAGGCAACTGCGGCGGTCCACCCGCCAGCCAGATCAGCACCCTGTTCAAGGAAACTCCGAACGGAAGCGGCGGATACACCCAAAGCATCGTCACATCCAACAGCACCTTCGGCTACAGTCATGGCTTCGACGGCGTCGCAGTCGACAACGCCGGGAATGTATTCGTCGCGGACTCCCTCAACGGCCGCGTTCTCAAGGAGACTCCGAACAGCAGCGGAGGATACACCGAAAGCACATTTGGCTCCGGCTTCATCGAGCCCACCGGCGTCACCATCGACAGCAGCAATAATGTCTACATCGCAGACTACATCAGGTAGGCAATCTACAAGGAGTCGCTCTCCGGCGGTGTCTACACCCAAACCACCCTTGTCAGCAGCGGCCTATTTGCCCCGCAGGGTATCGCCGTGGATGGTTCCGGCGATCTCTACGTCTCCGACGACATCCTGAGTTACATCGCAAAGTTCTCGCCCAACGGAAGCACCTACACGGAAAGTCAGGTCAGCACCAACCTCCTGAGCGTTCCTTATGTGGCCACCGACAGCAACGGCGACGTGTACTACGGCGCGTCCAACATCACCGAATTGTTGTTCGTGGGAGGGAGTTATGTCGCCGAGCCGATCGGAGTTCCGATGCTTACGGCGACCAGCTTGGTTACCGACAACAACGGCAACCTGTTCACTGTCGACTTCACTAACGGCGGCCGCGTCCTCAGGCTGGCGATGCCTCCGGTCAACTTCGGCAACGTCAACATCGGAGCTACGAGTGCAACGATCACGCTGACCTTTACCAGCAACGGATCCGGTGGAGCGGGGGTTACCGTGTCCGCGACGACCGAGGGCGCAGCGGCAGGAGACTTCGTCGACCTTGGTACGGGCACCTGCAACACCAACGGAACCAGCCACTCCTATGTAGTCGACGAGGCGTGCACGGTCAACCTCGCTTTCAAGCCGACCTCAGCCGGCATGCGTACCGGGACAGTCGCATTGATCAATCGAAACGGCATCTCCGTCGCCACCGCACCCGTCTCCGGCACAGGCGTCGGACCCCAACTCACGTTCCTCCCAGCCACGCAGAGCAGCATCGGCACCAGCCTCCATTCCCCGGCAGGGGTAGTGGTCGATGGCGCTGGTGACCTCTTCATCGCGGACTCCGGCAACAATCGAGTGGTGGAAGAGGCCTCTTCCGGCGGCACATACACACCGAGCAGCGTGAGCGGCTCAGGTGCTTACGGAACCAGCTTTTCTAGTCCGACCGGGATCGCTATCGACAAGGCAGGCGGCTTCTACTTCGCTGACACTGGAAACAATCGCGTCATCTATGAAATTCACCAGGGATCGGTCTACTTACCCCTTGCCCAGCAGGCCATCGGAGTTGGTCTCTCACGGCCCAAAGGCATCGCTGTCGATGGCGCCGGAAGCATCTACGTCGCTGACACCGGTAACAATCGAATCGTCGAGGAGATCCTCTTCGGCGGCGAACCGGCCTTGCAGAACGGAGGCACATATGCACAGGGAGTCCTTCCCATCAGCGGTCTCGTGTCTCCACAAGGATTGGTAACCGATGCCAGCGGCGATCTCTACATCGCCGACACCGGCAACAATCGTGTCGTCAAAGAGACGCTGCAGCCCTATCCCATCACACCGAACATCGGTGGGCCACTCGCACCCCGCTTCGTAACCTACGTTCAAACAGTGGTTGCGTCGGGATTGAACGCTCCGGCCGACGTCGCTGTTGACGGTAAAGGCAACGTCTACATCGCCGACACCGGCAATAACCAGGTCTTGAAGGAGACCCTGTCTGGCGGCACCTACACGCAGGCCGTTGAACTCGCCACCGGTCTGAACGGCCCGCAAGGTGTCAGCGTCGACGCAGCGGGTAACGTTTACATCTCGGACACCGGCAACAACCGCATCGTCAAACTCGGCCTGAGTGGACCCCCCAGTCTCACCTTCGCAACCACACCCATCGGCTCCACCAGCAGTGACAGTCCCCAGACAGTCGCCGTGGCCAACATAGGCAATGCGGACCTTAACTTCGCGATACCTGCAACCGAGAAAAATCCCAGTATCTCTACCAACTTCACCTTGAACAGCAGCGGCAGCTCGGCCTGCCCTCTCACCAGCAGTTCTTCGTCCTCCGCGGGGGTACTTACCGCCAACGCCGTCTGTGATTTACCCATCAGCTTCGTTCCAACCACCAGCGGCAGCCTGAGCGGCTCTCTCACTCTTACCGACAACACGCTGAACGCCGCAAACTCCGCCCAGTCGATCAGCCTAAACGGAGTGGGGACAGCCGCCGAAGCACCCATCACCTCACTTTCGCCCACAACCCTGACCTTCCCCAGCACCGCCGTCGGATCGACGTCCGCGCCCCAGACCCTCACCCTCGCCAACACCGGCAACGCTCCGCTCAATATCTCCGCCGTTACGCTGGTCGGGGCCAATCCGACCAACTTTGCCATCTCCACCAACACCTGCGGTGCAACTCTCGCCGCTTCCGCAACCTGCTTCATCTCCGTCACCTTCACACCTTCTGCAACCTCCAGCTACACCGCCAGTCTCTCCGTCACCGACAACGCCACCAGCTCACCCCAGACCGCAACCCTCTCGGGAACGGGCATTTCGTCCTCGTCCACCGACTTCAGCCTGACCTCCACGACAGCTCCGCAGAGTGTACTACCCGGTGCCACCGCATCCTTCACGTTCAACGCGGCCGGGATCGGCGGCAGCTATAACTCCCCCGTCGTTCTATCGGTGACCGGCCTCCCCTCCGGCGCCACCGCCAGCTTCACTCCCTCGATCATCACACCGGGCAGCAGCGGCGCATCCGCGGTTCTCTCCGTCAAAACACTCTCGCTCGAAGCCTCGTTGCGACGCTCCCCCGCACCCTCAGGCAGATCCTACACGTGGGCTGCCTTGGTCCTCCTTCCACTGTTAGGATTCCGCCGCAAAGTACGCATCGCACAACTTCTGCTCCTGCTGGCACTCCTCTCCCCTGTCGCCCTACTTAGCGGCTGCGGTGGCGGCTTCTTCGGGCCCAAAGACAAGACCTATACCCTCACCGTGACCGGAACCAGCGGTGAAATCCAACATTCCACCAACGTTACTCTCACGGTCCAGTAGGAGACGATCCATGCGATTCCACAAGCTGTTTCTGCCCGCCGTTCTCCTCACCCTCTGCGCTTCCACCTGCACTCTTGCGCAAGCCCGTCCCGCGAAGGCAACCCTCTCATACAATCCGTCGCAGACACCTGTGCTCGAACTTGCCGTCAACTACACCTATCTCCACGCCAACGCGCCCCCAGCGGTGTGCGGCTGCTTCTCCCTCAATGGAGGCGGCGGCACCATCGTCGTCAACGCCTCGAGAGGCTTCAGCGTCGTAGCCGATCTCTCCTCCGCACACGCCAGCAACATCGACGCCACAACGCAAAATGTCACCCTTTTCAACTACCTCGTCGGACCGCGCTATTCCTACAGATCTTCGCGGCGACTCACGCCCTACGCCGAAGCGCTCGTCGGCGGGTCCTCCGAGTACTCCAATTACACGTTCGTCAAGCGCGCAAAGGCGCTCGCCGCCAGCGGAGGCCTTGGTCTCGGTTACGGTCTGGGTCGTCATTTCGGCCTTACCGTCCTCGAAGCTGACTACATCTACTCTCGCCTGCCCAACGGCGACAATAATCACCAGAATTACTATCGGTTATCCACCGGCATCGTCTTCCGCTTTGGTTCCCACTGAGGCGCGCCGCAAGGTGTTTTCGCTCCAATGTTGCCGAGTGCTAAAGGGTGCACAGAAGCCACTGCTCGATGACCGACCACATTGATCAAGCAAGGAACTCTCCTCGTAAGCACCAAACACTTCTTCAAGCGCAGCCCGGACTTCGCCAACGGTGGCCCAGGCGCGGAGACACTCGGCGATGTTCGTCATAGTGTTCACACTCTCGCGGCAGTTCGATCCAGTTTCGACAAGAAAGGACGATTAGAACTCTCGATAGAAGAAAGTTTCTATCGGAGATTCGAATGCCTGTCCGCCCGCCATTAGCAACATGGGAAGAGTGAGGGTTCGGTTCACACTCCGCTCAAGGAGCTTCAAATTAATGAACCTTTGAGGGAGAGAATTACAAGTCTCCATCCTTCCAGTACCTCGACCTGGTAGGGTGGTGCAAGCCCCTTGATTTGCACTCAGGAGCGATAAACGCTAGCGCTCTGACGGGACTGCACCATGCAGGCTCGGACATAACCTCGCACTACCAAAATCAGCTCGCGCTGCATTGCCTCCAACTGCGTCTCAGGCGTATCCGACTCCAGCAACTGCCGCTTCATCCCTGCGATGGTGCTCTGCAGCACCGTAGCCATCAAGTGCAGATCCGTCGTCAACACCTCGGGTGCGCTCTGCAAGAGTCCAACAATTTCCTGATGTACACGCGCTACTGCAGCGGCAGTAATCTTCATGCCATCGACATCTGAACTGACTGCGTACAGCGCGCGGCTCCTCTTCGGGGCGCCCATCTTCACCGCTAAGAATGCCACCGCCAGCGCCTCGGCCATCTGTTCCACCGGCTGTCCCCGCTGCGCCACGCAAACCTTATCCACCTCTGCAACGATCTCCTTCACATGCAGCCTCAAAGCAGCCCGCAGCAAAGCGCTTTTGTTTGGGAAGTACTGGTACAGCGTTCCCACGGATACCCCAGCGCGTTTTGCCACAAGTGTCGTCGTCAGCTTCTCTTTGCCTACCTTCAGCAAAACCTGAACAGTCGCCTCCAGAATCGCGCCTACACTTGCAGTGGAACGCGCCTGGACCGACGTCTTTCTTGGTTCCGAGCGGGTTGCTGTCCGTTGCGCCAAATGCGAAGTCCTAATCTGAAGCTTTCTTCATCTAAATACATATCTGACGTGCCAACCAGTCACTCACCATCGGAGACACAGACATGACGAACCAGACCCACCTCGGCAACACCTTCACCTTTCCCGGCACTACGCTCACCGTCAACCGCGTCGGCTATGGCACCATGCAACTCGCAGGCCCCCATGTCTTCGGGCCGCCCCGTGACCGCTCCGAGGCCATCGCTGTTCTGCGCGAGGCCATCGCGTCCGGCGTCAACCATATCGATACCAGCGACTTCTACGGACCGCACATCACCAACCAGATCATCAAGGAAGCCCTGTACCCGTACCCGAAAGACCTCATCCTCGTCACCAAAGTCGGCGCGCGTCGTGGTGACGACGGCTCCTGGATTCTCGACCGTTCTCGTGAAAATCTGGTCGAGAGCATTCACGACAACCTGCGCAATCTTGGCGCCGAAACACTTGATATCGTGAACCTTCGCATGGGTGGTTTTACCTCGCCTGAGCCCGGATCAATTGCGGAACCTCTGAACGTGCTCATCGAACTCAAGCAGCAGGGACTCATTCGCCATATCGGCCTGAGCACGGTCACACCGGACCAGTTAGCCGAGGCCCAAATGTTTACCGAAGTCGTCTGCATCCAGAACTTTTACAACCTCGCTAATCGCGACGATGACGCCTTTGTTGACGACCTCGTCAAGCAGGGTATTGCCTACGTCCCGTACTTCCCTCTCGGAGGTTTCACCCCGCTGCAGTCCTCGGTCTTGGACACCATCGCAGCCTCACTCGGCGTCACGCCCATGCAGGTTGCACAGGCCTGGCTCCTGCATCGCTCACCCAACATCCTGCTCATCGCAGGAACATCCAGACGCACTCACCTGCGCGAAAACCTCAGCGTAGCCAACCTTCAGCTCGCACCTGAGGTAATCGCT
This sequence comes from Acidobacteriaceae bacterium, assembly GCA_027311125.1. GTDB lineage: Bacteria > Acidobacteriota > Terriglobia > Terriglobales > Acidobacteriaceae > Edaphobacter. The sequence goes on along the minus strand of DAICZO010000002.1, from coordinate 11,292 downwards.
GAGCTCGACTCTATCGCTATCGCCGCTAGGTAAGTAGCTTGAAGATGCTAACTCTCATGGCGCACGTCAACGCACCTTGCTGTTTGACAAGCAATGGGCATCCGACCCGTCTCGCCTCTCATCCTTCTCGATGAAGAAGTAGATACCCAGCTTCGGCAAACCAGTCTTGCCGAAGCTGTCACAAATATAGAAAACTCTTTCCTCTTGCTTCTGTATTTGTTCCAGCAATTAGTAAAAACAGCTGAAATCATCAGTTCCAGAGATGCTCCACTCCTAATGAGGGGCTTAGCGTACGCAGAAAGCAAAGCCGCTCAATTGTAGTTTCGATCTAGACGAACTTCTGACCTGGCTTGGGTGTCCGAAGCATCAATCGCATCTCTGAGATCAGGCCATATTAGCGGACATACAGGCAAGGGGTCAGAGTTCCTCTTTGGAGGTGTTGAGTTACTCGGGAAGGGTGTAGGTGCCGTTGACGTGAAACTTGCCGGTGACTCCCGGGCTGCCGCTTTCCGGTTGCCCGCCGCCCATGCTGAGTGTGTAGTCTCCTTCGGCGATGATGGGTGAGCCAGATTCCGTGACCATACCCAGGTCACGCGGGTTAAGATGGAAGTGAACCTTCTGGCTCGCACCCGGATCTAGGTGGATGCGTTCGAAGCTACGAAGAGCTACCATCGGCGCACCCTTGACATCAGGGAACTTGAGGTAGAGTTGCACAACCTCATCACCCGCGAGGTTGCCAGAATTGGTCACGAGGACGTCGGCTTCCACGGGCTGCCCTGCGGCGACGGTGGCGGATGAAATCGCCAGGTTGCTGTAGCGGAATGTGGTGTAACTGAGACCATAGCCGAAGCCGTAAAGGGGCTTACCGGTGAAGTAACGATAGGTACGATTCGCCATGCCATAATCCTCAAAGTTCGGCAGGCCTTCCAGACTCCTGTAAAAGGTAACCGGAAGCCGACCGGCGGGGTTGTTCTTCCCGCTCAGCGTCTCCGCTACGGCAGCACCGCCTTCTTCTCCGGGATACCAGGCCTCAAGTACCGCGTTGGCGTGGTCGTTGATCCAGTTAACGGCGAGCGCGCTGCCATTGATCAGCACCACTGCGAGGGGTTTGCCTGTCCCTGCCACCGCTTCCACCAGGTCTTCTTCAGGCCGTGGCAGGTCGATACTGGTGCGGTCGCCGCCCAGGAAACCCGGTTCGCTCACGGGCATCTCTTCCCCTTCGAGTTGACTCGTGATGCCGACGACGGCAATGATCGCGTCCGCACCACGCGCGGCAGCAACTGCTTCGGGCGAAACTGAGGAATCATATTTGCTCCAGATCAGTTCGGTATGCACGTTACCGTCCTGTGTGCCGCCGGAGATTTCGAGTGCAACCTTGTGTCCTTTCTCAAGCTTCACTCGCCCCATGGCGGGCTCCGGTTCGTGACCACCGCCGTCAGCCGACGCCACCTGCTTGCCGTCGACACTCACGCGAGCAAAGCCCTGACTGCGCACGCCGAGCAGGTACTCCCCTGTCTCCGAGCGCGTCAGAAAGCCCGTCCACTGCACACCAAAGCGCTTTCTGTCCGCAACCTCCTCAGGCAAAGTCGCCTTGGATAGATTAATGTTTGCCTCAGTGCGTTCGACGAGCTTCTGAGGCACATCATCAAAACCACGCCGGCCTTCGTTGTATTCGGCATGCAGTCCTGGTTTGCCGTCTGGGGTGGTCAGTAGGTCGTTTGGCACGGGGGTTCCATCAGGATTCAGAAACTGTGTACCCGGCACATAGGTGATAGCGGCACCGGGAAACTGCGCGTGCAGCCCGTCAAGGACGGCGACGATGTGCGTGGGGTGGCCCGCATAGTTGCCGATGAGCGGCCGGGTCTGCTCCGCCAACGGGCCGACAACCGCGATCTTGCGTATCCCTGGCTTGAGCGGCAGCAGTCCATCGTTCTTGAGCAGCACCATCGACTCCTCCGCCAGCTTGCGAGCGTGCGTGCGATGCTCAGCGCTGTCCAGTTCCTTCTCGTCAATCTTCGAGTACGGCACCATGGCGGGTGGGTCAAACATACCGAGCTTGATGCGAGCGGTGAACAGGCGGATGAGCGCAGTATCGAGCGTGCTTTCAGGCAGGTAGCCCTGCTGCACGGCATCGATGTAGGCCTTGTCAACAGGCTCGCCAAAGCGCTTGCTGAAGGTTACGCACTCGTTGTCCATGCCCCGTATCACCGAGATGGCCACACCCTGTGCCTGCGTAGACCGATACCGATGATTCGCAGCGATATCGCGCACAGCGTCACAGTCAGAGACGACATAGCCCTGGAAACCCCACTTGCCCCGCAGTTGATCCTGCAATAGGTACTGGTTTGCGCAGGCTGGCTCGCCGTTTATTGCGTTGTAGGCGCACATCACCGAAGCAGCCTTGCCCTCGACAATGGCCGCACGAAAGGCCGGCTCGTAGGTGTCCACCTCGTCGTGCCTGCTCACGTCGACATCAGCAAAGTGGCGTGTCGGCTCGGGGCCGCTGTGCACGGCGAAGTGCTTGGGAGTCGCAATGCCAAGGTAGTACTTGGGGTTGTCGCCCTGCAAGCCCGTCACATAGGCCACGCCCATGCGACCCGTCAGGAACGGATCTTCACCGTAGGTCTCCTGCCCGCGACCCCAGCGTGGATCGCGAAAGATATTAAGGTTGGGTGACCAGAAATCGAGCCCGCCCATGATGCCGACGTGACCCTCGCGCAGATTCTGTACATGCTTGATGCGGCCTTCCACACCAATCTCTGCGGCCATAGTGTGGATGCCTGCTGTGTAAAAAGTCGCGGCCAGACCCAACGGCTCCGGGTACTCGGTAACACCTTCGTTGATCACGCCGTGGAGAGCCTCACTCCACCACTGGTAGGCCGGAACGTTCAGGCGCGGCACGGCCGCGGAGTTGTTCTGCATCTCGGATGCCTTTTCGGCGAGCGTCATACGCTGCACCAGATCTGTGGCACGCTCCTCTGGGGCAAGTTGCGGATTCATAAACGGCATATGCGCCGTGTCCTGCTGCGCAGCAGCCGGCAGGAGCATCGACGCGAACATGACGGCAAACGCGAAAGTGAGTTTCAGACGAAGCGACATGGCATCCTCCAAGATGTTGCTTAACTCTAGTGGCAGACGGCGGTGAAGCAAAGGCTCTTGCTGAAGAACGGCACAACAAAATTCTGGAAGCGGTCCCGAACGGCGCTGGGGTGTGTGCCGCGGTAAATCGTAATCGTGTTGACGACGCCATCGTGATCCAGCACCTCGGAAGACTTTCGTCGCACCGAGGTGCAGTGCATGCTGGTCACCGCCGCGTCCATCAAGATTACGCGGTACGGCTTCAGATCGCCGATGTACTGATCAACAAAGGCAAGCAGCGCATCGGTAGTGAGCGTGGCAGCGCTTCTGACAGTAAGTCAGAGAATTTCGTCTTGTTAGACGACCCGATACAACAGTGCTACTAGCGTTTCGTTTCAGTCGTCGACCGGAACCCAAAAAACAGATCCGGGGGCGCAAAGGACTTACGGAACTGCTCTAAGCGACTTGCTTACCACTGTTACTACTGACTCGTCCCGCCCAGGCCATGGTGGGGCACCTTCATGATTAAGCCGTTGAGCTTTGTCATCCCATGTCAGCTTCGTGATCGATCCAGCGCCCTTCTCATATCCATAGGTAGTGCCGTCATCCTGAAAAAGAGTAAACGTAGCGTCGGCTCCCGGATATATCCGCACCGATGCAATCGTCTGCGCCTCCTCGGTGCTCCCGATCTCGGACCCAACAGGCACAATGCTTCCTGCTCTCACAAACAGCGGCAGCGTATCGATGGGTGCATCCGTCTCAATCGTCTGTCCGCCGTGCAGGCGTTCGTTCGTCCAGTAGTTGTACCAGTCGCAGCCAGCGGGCAAATAAACACTTCGGGATGTGGCGCCCTGCTCCACTACCGGACCTACCAGGAATGCAGGACCGTACATATATTCATCCGGAATATCGGCGGCCTTAGCATCCAAAGGAAAATCCATAAACAAAGCCCTCATATACGGAGCGCCGGTTTGGTAGCTGCGATAGGCAACCGAGTAGGTGTACGGCAGAAGCTGGTAACGCAGCTTCAAATACTTCGCGAGAATGGGTTCGGCCTGTTTACCGTAGGACCATACTTCGTTGTGATTTCTTTCTCCATGGGTACGCATCACAGGTTGAAAGGCACCCCATTCGAACCATCGTACGAATAGCTCGGGATAATCCTCATAGTTGCCAATGGTGGCACGAACATCGGACCCATCGATAAGCGGTTTGTGTTCGGCGTGGTAGTCCGCCGGAACCGATGGCGAGAAGAACCCAGCAATATCAGTGTCCCAGTAGGGCAGACCGGTAGCGGTGAAGTTCAACCCCGCAGGGACCGAGCGCTTGAGCATATCCCAGGTCGAGACAATATCGCTCGACCAAAATACCGTCCCATTACGCTGCGCGCCGAGATATGCAGCCCGGGCTAAAATCATCATCCGATGGCTGTCTCCAAAGTCGCGCCGAAAGCCCTCATATACCGCGGCCGTGTGAAACAGTGGATACACGTTGTAGTACCGCGTGCCCGAACCGATCGTGAACCTATCATTCGCGGGATCAACGTCCGGTTCCGTCTCATCCAGCCAGATGTAATCGAAACCGTAGGGCTTTACGTACCGGTCACGTATCTTCTCCCAGAACCACTTCGCAGCTTCCGGGTTCGTGGTGTCAATATTCGGCCCGATATTCTTTCTGTAGCCGCCAGAATCCGGAGCACCCTGCCGGTCGAGAATCAACCAGCCCTTGCTAAGTAACTCATCGTAGAACTGTGTTCCTGCTGCAAAGTGTGGCCAGACGCTCAGCATCGACTTCACACCCATCGAGTGTAGTTCGCGATTCATCCCAGCCGGATCAGGCCACCGCTTTGGATCGAGGTCAAGTTCACCCTGCTTGGTCATGTTCAGGAAGTCCACCACAAGCACATCCAGCGGCAGCTTCTTCTGACGATATTCCTTGGCCACATCGAGAATCTGATCCTGCGTCGGATAGATCGCCTTGCTCTGGATAAATCCATAAGCCGCCTTTGGCAACATTTGTGTCACCCCGGTGAGCAAGCGGTAACCCTCATAGATCTCGTCACTGCTCTCGCCTGCAATGACGAAATACGAAACGCGCTCTCCGATCTCGGACGACCACGAATTGCTTCCGTTGAATCCCAGATTGATCGTTGTTTTGGAAGGGTTATCCCATACCAGACCATAGCCTCGGCTTGACACCATAAAAGGAACACAAACGTTCTCGCCTCCAAGTGCGCCGTAGTCGTGCCAGCAGCGAATCTCGTGGTCTCGGAGGTCCATCCAACCCTTTTGCTGCTGTCCTAATCCGTAGTAGTGTTCCCCCTGCGGTGAATCGAATGCAGCCGTAATCTTGTAACCCTTCGCCCCCGCATCAGCCGCCGCCACCTCAGCACTCTCCGGCATCATTGCCCAGCTACGCATGTGTAGCAACGTCTTGCCGTTCGTCGTGGTCACTTGTAGAGCATCATTGTGAGGTCCGTGCCCGCCCCCACCTCCGAAGTAAGGATCGCGTAGCGCGAGATTCAACGCGTCGAGCGGCATGGGCTGTGATCGTTTCTCCTTGGGAAGATTCTCGGGCGACACGCGCACAACCATCCGTGCCGAGCGAAATACTTCATCGCCTTCTGAATCGCGCTCGTGTGTCCATCCCTGTGCCGAAGGCTGAGCTACGAACCCATAGCCAGGGCGGCCTGAGGCTGTGGCCCTGTCGGTGCTCATCGTCACGCGCACTATGTTTGGGGCGTAGGGTTCCAAGGAAATTACCCGGCCATCCCGCTCCAACACCAGCGCCCCACTCTGGGCCATCGCCACCGCTCCCAGTGACACCGCCCCGATGAAAATCTGTCCCAACCTCAATACTGGTATTTTCCAATCCACATAACGATCAATCTGAGAACCCATTCCATCACCTTTCGCTTCAGGCTGCCCAAAAGCCTTGGGATTTTCACGATTTCGGCTGCGCGACACCTTACATGCTGATCTACCAATATTTGTGGGGAAATGCAGAGCAAGAACATAGAGTTCGTTGCCGTATTCCCGTTGAGCAAATGTGTCTTGCAGGACGTAATTCGCACCAGCGCCCATCCACCACCGTATCTTCCTTCCAGATCAACAAAATAAAACACCCCACACCTCAAGTCGAATCAATCAACATTTTGGTAAGATTGGCCTCCATGAGCCTCTCCCGCAGATCTTTCGTAGGAACCATCACCACCGGTATGGCCGCCTTGGGTAGCCTTGCTCTTCCCTCGGCCCAGGCACAGCTTGTCTACCAGCACTCCGACTGGAAGTTTGCCGAGTTTGATCAACTCATCAAACACCCCGCACGCGCCAAACAGGTGTTTGACATCCGTGCCATCGGCGAAGGTAAATTTCTCAGCAACATCAAGAACTCCTTGAACGGCTTTCACTTCGGCTTCAACATCCCAGCCAATCAGATCAAGCTTGCCGCTGCCCTCCACGGTCCTTCCAACACGCTCAACTTCGACGACGCCATGTGGGAAAAGTATCGCCTCGGCGAGTGGCTTCAGGTCACCGACCCCAAAACAGGCAAGCCAGCTACTCGGAACATCTATCTCCGCAAGTCCAGCGGCACCTCGACCAATCCCAACGAGCCCGATTCCCCCCTGCAGGACACTAGCATCGAAGCCCTGCAAGCTCGTGGCGTCATGTTTCTCAGTTGCCACAGCGCAACCGAAGAACAAGCCCACGCACTCGTCGCCAAATACTCCCTCAAAAGCTCGCCTGAAGAGATCGTGCAAGACCTGCAAGCACACACCATCCCGGGCGTTCTTATCGTACCTGCCATGGTAGCCGCAGTCTCCCTGCTTCAGTCCGATGGCCGCTTCACCTACATCACCATCTAGCCCATCAGCCAAGGACGTCTTCAAGATGCGCAACATCATTCTGGCAACTACGCTGCTACTCCCATTCTGCGCCATCGCGCAGACCGCGCCGCCATGGAGTGCAGGCACTAACAATCCAGCCTCCAGCAAAGGACTCGTCTTTCACGTCGATGACGTAGACAACATACCTGACCTGCACGGAAACCCTCAGGAGGCCAAACTGGTTCTCTTCATTGGTGGAAACCAGTTCTTCGTTTTGCCCAGACTCATCGCGGGCTTTGAAAAGCAGCACCCGGAACTGGCTGGCCACATCTTCTACGAGACCCTGCCTCCCGGCATCCTGCGCAAGCAGATGCAGCAGGACAACACCATCACCCTCGGCAATCTTACCCTTCACGTCGTCCCCGACGTCTATGAGGCAGGTGCCCGCGTCCTCGACGACTTGCACCAACAAGGCGTCGTCGACAACGTCGTGCGCTATGCCACCAACAATCTGGAAATCATGGTCGCCGCAGGAAATCCAAAACAGATCACTGGCCTCAAGGATCTCGCTGCACCCACCCTGCGCCTCGCAATGCCCAATCCTGAAACCGAAGGGGTTGCCCGCCAGGTATCCGACTCACTCCGTAAAGCCGGTGGACAGGCGCTGGTGGACGCTGTCTACACGCAAAAGGTGCACGACGGCACCACCTCACTTACCCAGATTCACCACCGCCAGACTCCCATGCGCGTCCTGCAGGGCAAAGTCGATGCAGGTGTCGTCTGGGCCTCGGAGGTTCGCTTCCAGCAAAAGATTGGGAATCCAATCTCCGGCGTAGCGATCCCCGACGAACTTAACACGACAGCCATCTACGCCGCCGGTGTGGTCCATAACGCCCCGCACTCCGCCGCTGCGGCCGCATGGATCGCCTACCTCCAATCCGACGAAGCACAAGCGGCCTACGCCGAGTTTGGCTTCAAGCACTACACCGCCAGCCGAGATCATTGATGCAGAGAAACTGGGCCATCGTTACCGTCCTGCTGACGGCCGTTCTGTATCTTGGCATCATCGCTTTGGGACTACGCCTGCACCATCTTGCGCTCTTCTACCCTCCCCACCCGCCGCGTCACGCCATGGCCTGGGTGGCGCCTCGCCACGCCAGCATCCCCAAGGGCCCGCAAGGCGATAGCATCCGTCGCGGCGAACTTCTCTTCAACGAGACCCCCCAATACGCCGCGAAGTACACCTCGTCCAAAGTCAGTTGTTCCAACTGCCACGCGGAAGGTGGCATCCAGCCCTATGCCTCACCCATGGTCGGCCTGCCCGCTCTCTTCCCCATGTTCAACCAGCGCGCCGGTCGCAAAATCTCCCTGCAAGACCGGGTCGAAGAGTGCTTCGTCCGCAGCGAAAACGGCAAGCCTGTCGCCTACCAGGGTACGGAGATGCAGGACATCGTCGCGTACATCCAATGGCTTTCACTTCCCCAACCCGACCGCAAACCTTTCGTCGGCCGAGGCCTCATCACACTACCTGATCTGAAGCCCGACCCGGTCCGCGGCGAACAAATATACAAGGAACAATGTGCAGGCTGTCATGGATCACACGGACAAGGCCGCGCCCCACTCTTCCCACCGCTCTGGGGCCCTTACTCCTTTAACGACGGTGCCGGAATGAACAACGTCACTAAAATGGCCGCCTTCGTCAAACACAACATGCCGCAAAACCGAATGGGCATTCTCTCCGCGCAACAGGCTTACGACGTCTCTGCCTTCATCCATGCCCAGCCCCGACCTGCCTTCAACCAGGCCTACCAACACTTCTAGTCGATTCGCCCACCCTCCACATCAACGCCATAACTTACCAGTCCGTCAGCGTACCATCCAGCTTCCGTGCAATCGGCAAATAGGCCCGCTGGTACGGGAATTTGGCCGCCAGCGTCTCATCAATATCCACACCCAGTCCCGGCGCATCACCCGGATGCATATAGCCTCCATCAAACCGATACTGGTGTGGAAACACTTCATCCGTCAGCGCACTATGCGCCATATGCTCCTGAATCCCAAAGTTATGGATCGCAATCCCCAGGTGCAACGCTGCTGCCATCGTTACCGGCGAGAGATCCGTCGCTCCATGGAATCCCGTCCTCACCTGATACAGAGCCGCAAAATCCGCGGTCTTCTTCGCATGAGTTATCCCACCGCCGTGAACAATCGTCATCCGTATGTAGTCGATCCACTGTCGACGAATCAAGTCATGCGCATCCCACACCGAGTTGAAGACCTCTCCCGTCGCGATCGGTGTCGTCGTGTGTCGGCGTATCAACTCAAAGCCCTCCTGCAACTCCGCTGGGCAAGGATCTTCCATCCAGAACAAGTGATACGGCTCCAGCGACTTCCCTAATCGCGCAGCCTCGATCGGTGTCAACCGATGATGAACGTCATGCAGCAGATGCACATCGTTGCCTGCCGCAATCCGTACCTGCTCAAACAACGACGGCTCAAAATTCAAATACCTCTCCGTCGACCACAGACTCTCCGACGGCAAGCCTCTCTCTGCTGGCTCGTATGGCTTTCCACCCTTGGGGACACCATAGCTGCTCTCAACACCCGGGACTCCACACTGCGCCCGCACCGCAAGATACCCCCCCGCAATATGCTGCTGTACCGAGTCAATCGCCTCCGCAATATCCCGCCCGTTCGCATGCGTATACACCATCACCCCGCCACGACTCTTCCAGCCCAGCAGGTTATATACCGGAGTGTTCAAGGCCTTACCTTTGATGTCCCACAGCGCCACATCCACCGCTGCAATTACAGTCATCGTCACCGGGCCGCGTCGCCAGTACGCTCCCCGGTACAGATACTGCCACACATCCTCAGTCTCAAAAGGATCGCGGCCAATCAGACAAGGCAACACATGCTCCGTCAGGTAACTTGCTACCGCAAGCTCGCGTCCATTCAACGTCGCATCGCCCAATCCATACAACCCGCTATCCGTCTCGATCTTCAGAGTCACAAAATTGCGGTCCGGCGAACACACGATCAATCGTGCTGCAGTAATCTTCATACCTTCCTCATCTCAGCTTGCTTATGGATTCACGCCGTATAGCCACACTGGCAGCAGTCAACGCGCCATCTCCTTCATTCCTTCTATCGCAAACGCAGCCCTCTGCCCGCCACCCGCCATCGGCTGTCCTCCGCCAATAGAGATGCCATACTCACCGGGCGTCACTGCCCGCACGCCTTTGGCATCCACCTGCGAGAGCGTCCGGGCATCCAGGCGGAACTGTACGTGCCGGGTCTCACCCACAGCCAGATGTACCCGCTGGAAGCCCGCCAACGCCAACGCCGGAGACACCTCCGTATGCGGCGGTGTCAGGTACAACTCTGCAACCTCATCACCCTCACGTGTGCCAGTATTCTTTACGTCGGCCTCAACTACCAGCGAATCCCCTGCATGCAAATGCTCCGTCGAAAGCTTCAGTCCCGAATATGCAAACGTGGTATAGCTCAGTCCATAACCGAACCCATACAGCGGCTTGCCTTGAAAGTAGCGATACGTGCGGTTGCTCATAGAATAATCCTCAAACGCAGGCAACTGCTCCAGCGAGCGATAGAACGTTACAGGCAACCGACCACCCGGATTGTTTCTGCCGCTCAGCGTCTGCGCGATCGCCTCTCCACCCGCCTGCCCCGGATACCACGCTTCCAGAATCGCCTTCGCATGCTCCTGCTCCCAATTCGTCGCCAACGCACTCCCATTCACCAGCACCACCACCAGCGGCTTGCCCGTCGCGGCCACAGCCTCCAGCATCGCTTCCTGAGGCGCCGGCAGCTTGATGTCGGTACGGTCTCCCCCGGAGAAGCCTTCCACATTAATCTTCATCTCCTCGCCCTCAAGCTCCGGAGACAGTCCCACAAACGCCACCACTACATCCGCCTGCTTCGCCGCTTCCACCGCCTCCGGTAGCAACGCAGCCGGATCAGGCGTCCACTCCAATGAGAGCCCCGCGCCAAACAGCTTTGCCTTGTGCAGATACTCCACCCGAAACTGATGTGGCCGCGTATCTGCAAATGACATCGTAAACTGCGGTGTCGTGCTCGATCGCGTGGCCGCATCCTGCTTGGTAGCAAATCCTGCCACCGGCTTCCCATCCAGATACACCGCAAATCGTTCATGGTCAGCACACGGGTAGCAGTGTGCCAGCCTCATCATGAACTGATAACTCCCAGCCTTCGGTGCTGTGATCGTCCCACTCCAGCGCACGGCAAAATGCTCCGCCGGAGCACCCGCAACCGGACTCGCCGAGTTCCAGTCAAAATCAATCTGCTTGTCCACCCGAGTCAACACGGGCGTGCCATCCAGACTGTCCTCGGCAAAGTACTCCGCC
>DAICZO010000541.1 GCA_027311125.1 Acidobacteriaceae bacterium | reverse complement strand
CCGCTCTTGGTCCTTCACCACATGGTCCGACGGAAAAATCCCAATCACCGTATCCGGAGCCATCCGCTCCAGCAAAAACGCCGCCAGCCCGCACGCCGGAGCCGTATTCCGAGCCGCCGGCTCACTCAAAATCTGCGTCCGCGGAACCTCCGGAAGCTGCGCCGCAATCACCTCATCCAGCAGCGCATTCGTAATCACCCACACATCTCCAGCATCGGCCACCGGCAACAGCCGCTCCAGTGTCTGCTGAATCATCGTGCGTTCGCCATCCAGCGCCAGCACCTGTTTCGCTCGCGCCCTGCGGCTCCGCGGCCAGAACCGCGTCCCACTCCCACCCGCAAGGATCACTGGCGCAAACCTTACCCCACGCAATCCAACACTTCCCTGTTCAACTGGCATAAGCCCCATGTTAACGGAAAAAGCCGCACCCCAAACACCAGAGTGCGGCCTATTCCCGTTTATTCAACCTTGGCTCAGCTTCGCAAAGTACTCCCGCATCCGCTTTACGCCTTCATCCACCACCTCAGGCGCCACTGCATACGACAGCCGAATATGCTCGCTCGTCCCAAATGCCTCGCCCGGCACCACCACCACATGCGCCTCGCTCAGCAACTTCGCAGCCAGATCCGTCGCCGTATGCACGCCGCCCTTGCCCAGAAATTGCTTCACATTCGGATACACATAGAACGCTCCCTGCGGCACCGTGCACGTCAGCCCCGGAATCGTCTTGAATCCCTCCAGCACCCGGTCACGCAGCTTGATGTAGTCCGCCCGCATCTCCGCCACACACTCCTGCGAACCCGTCAGCGCCGCAATCGATGCTCGCTGCACCATGCTCGCCGCATTCGACGTGCTCTGCGACTGCAGCTTGCTCATCGCTCCGATCACGGCCTTCGGCCCCAGCGCAAATCCAGCCCGCCAGCCCGTCATCGCATACGTCTTCGACAGCGATCCCAGCACCACAATGTGCTCCTTGCACTCCGTAAACGAGGCGCCGCTCACCACCTCGCCCGTAAACGTCAAGTACACATAGCACTCATCCAGCAGCACAAAAATTCCCCGCGCATGTGCCAGCCGGACAATCCCTTCCAGGTCCTCCGCCGACACCACCGCGCCCGAAGGATTCGACGGCGTATTCAAAATAATGCACTTCGTCTTCGGCGTGATAGCCGCTTCAATCATCGCCGCCGTCACCCGGAAGTTCTCTTCTTCCTTGCTCTCCACAAACACCGGCACGCCACCCGCATACTGAATGATGTCCTTGAAACTCACCCAGTACGGCACCGGCAGAATCACCTCATCGCCATGATCCACCAGCACCTGGATCGCGTTGAACAACGCCAGCTTCCCACCCGTCGTAAACACGCACTCCTCCGGCGTGTAGTTCGAGCCAAAGTCCGCCGCATGACGATCCACAATCGCCCGGCGAACCTCAGGCACACCCGCCACATTCGTATAACGCGTAAAGTTCTTCTCGATCGCATCGATCGCCGCGTCCTTGATGTGACGAGGCGTAGCAAAGTGCGGTTCCCCCGCGCCAAAGTCCGCCAGGTTCACGCCCTCCGACTTCAACTTCAAAGCCGCTGCCGTGATCGCCATCGTTGCTGAAACTTCAATGCGGCCAATCCGGTCTGCAAATACCTTCGCCGCTGCCGCCGTGGGGGGAGTAATCGTAGCTGTGCTCATACCTACAGTCTTTCAGAATTCCCCCACAAAATAAACCCACCCCTCGCCATGCCCAGCGGCAGTCTCCGTTCAACGCCGCTCTCTTCTCAAAATAAGCAACCTGCCAACCCAGCCACCC
>DAICZO010000514.1 GCA_027311125.1 Acidobacteriaceae bacterium | reverse complement strand
TCAGCGCCGTGCTCGGCCTGCCCTTCGTCACCATCCCCTCCGATCCCCACGGCCGCATGGACCTCGCCGCGCTCGAAGCCGCACTCGCCACTGGCACCATCGGCACCGTCGTCGCCACCCTGGGCACCACCGCCATCGGCGCCGTCGATCCGCTCGACAGCATCCTCGCCCTCCAGTCCCGTTACCGCTTCCGCGTTAACGTCGACGCCGCCTACGGGGGCTACTTCACCCTGGCCAGCAACCTCGCTCCCCCCGCCCGGGCTGCCTACAACGCCATCGCCCGCGCCGACTCCATCGTCATCGACCCCCACAAGCACGGCCTGCAACCCTACGGCTGCGGATGCATTCTCTTCCGCGACCCCTCGGCAGGCCGCTTCTACAAGCACGACTCGCCCTACACCTACTTCTCTTCCAAAGACCTCCACCTCGGCGAGATCTCGCTGGAGTGCTCCCGCGCCGGAGCCTCCGCCGTCGCCCTCTGGGCCACCCAGCAGTTGCTCCCCTACACCCTCGGCGGCCAGTTCTCACGCGATCTGGACTCCTGCCGCCAGGCCGCCCTGCAGCTCTCCCAACGGCTCGCCTCCGACACCGGCTTCGTCACCCCCAGCTTTGCTCCCGAGCTGGACATCGTCTTCTGGGCCGTGGCCGCCCCCTCGGTCGCCGAATCCTCCCGCCGAGCGCAAGCAATCTTCGACGCCGCAGCCAGGTTGGACCTGCACCTCGCCCTCGCCCATCTGCCTACGCGCTTCTTTCCTGCCAGCACCTGGCCGGACGACCCCGCCACCACCGTCGTCTGTCTCCGCTCCGTCCTCATGAAGCCGGAACATTTACCTTGGCTCGATCAAATCTGGAGCCGTCTTTTGGTAGCGACACCAAAATAGTCAAAAGTCAATCACCCATTAGATAGGATGCACTTAATCCCTAAGGTTTACGGCTATTTGCTACCATAGGAGCAACCGTGAACCCCGCGAGGTAGATCCCAACAGATCTCCAAAAGGCTGCTCTCCAAGGACCATCGGGATGTCAGAGATTGAGCACGATCGCTGGATGTTCACCTCCAGCTGAAAAAGGACCGACCACCGCATGAGCCTACCCGTTTCGACCCCGTTCGATCTCACCTCTCGTTCCATCGCCTACTTCTCCATGGAGATCGCCCTCTCCCCATCGCTGCCCACCTACTCCGGTGGCCTCGGGATGCTCGCTGGCGATACCCTCCGCTCCGCCGCCGATACCGGCGCCCCCATGGTCGCGGTCTCCCTCGTCCATCGCCGCGGATACTTCCGTCAGCATCTCGACGCAGTCGGCCAGCAGACCGAGTCTGACGTCCCCTGGTCGCCCGAAACCACCCTGCCCGGCGCAGGCAAGGTCATCACCCTCCAGATGCAGGGCAGGGAACTGCTCCTCCGCGCCTGGCGGTTCGATGTCGTCGGCGTCACCGGACACATCATTCCCGTCTTCCTGCTTGATGCCGACGTCGAAGGCAACGACCCCTGGGACCGTCACCTCACCGACCACCTCTACGGCGGCGACACCTACTATCGCCTCTGTCAGGAGACCATCCTCGGACTCGGCGGCATCGCCATCCTCAACGCCCTCGGTTGCCGTCCGGAAGTCCACCACATGAATGAGGGCCACGCCGCCCTGCTCGCCATTGGCCTGCTGGAAGAGCACCTCCAGGGTGCTCCCCTGCGCGACGCCAGCGAGGCCGACATTCAAGCCGTCCGCCAGCAGTGCGTCTTCACCACCCACACCCCCGTGCCCGCCGGTCACGACCAGTTCGGCCTCGACCAGATGTACCAGGTCCTCGGCCACGACCGCGCCACCGCCATCGACCGTACCGGATGCCTGCACAACGGCCTCATGAACATGACCTACATCGCCCTGCGCTTCTCCCGTTACGTCAACGGAGTCGCCATGCAGCACGGCAAAGTCTCGCAGGACATGTTCCCCAGCTACCCCATTCACGCCATTACCAACGGCGTCCACGCCGCCACCTGGCTCTCCCAGCCCTTCCAGCAACTGCTCGATACCGAAGTCCCCGCGTGGCGCACCGATAACCAGTACTTCCGCTCCGTCTACGGCATCCCTGCCGCCACCATCGCTGCCACCCATCGCAAGGGCAAACTCCGCCTGTTCGCAGAAGTACAGAACCGCACCGACCAGCGCTTCGATCCCAACGTCCTCACGCTGGGCTTCGCGCGCCGCGTCGCCACCTACAAGCGCGCCAGCCTGCTCTTCCACAATCCCGCCCGGCTCGAAGCGATCGCCGAGAAGATCGGTGGCTTGCAGATCCTCTTCGCAGGCAAAGCCCACCACGCCGACAACGCCGGCAAAGGCCTCATCCGCGATGTCTTCTCCGCGGCCGCCAACCTCACCTCCTCCGCCCTCAAGATCGTCTATCTGGAAAATTACGACTGGGAACTGGGCGCACTCCTCACCCAGGGCGTCGATGTCTGGGTCAACACCCCCCGCCGCCCCTACGAAGCCTCTGGCACCTCCGGCATGAAGGCAGCCCTCAACGGCGTGCCCTCACTCTCTATCCTCGACGGATGGTGGATCGAGGGCTGTGCCGAAAACGTCACCGGATGGGCCATCGAAGACGGCGAAACCGAAGCCGAAGAGGCCGCCAGCCTCTACGACAAGCTGGAAAACTCCATCGCTCCCATGTACGGCAATCCCGCCGCCTGGGCAGCCATGCAGCGCCACTGCACGGCCATCAATGGCAGCTTCTTCAACACCCACCGCATGCTCGCGCAGTACTTCGGCAACTCCTACTATCCGTCCGTCGCCACCCCCGAGACCATCGCGGCCTCCGCTTCCACCATCGCCATCCAGGACGCCGTGCTCGTATAGAGCGGCGTCCCTGTCCATGCTCCCGAGCCTGATCCCTCCCGTGGTCTAGCCGGAGAGCGTGGCACTCCGCGCAGCGATTACGCCACCTGACCCCTGCCCGCATCTTCTTCCACGCAACCAATATAGAGTCACGCCCCCGCTAAGCTCGCGTCGGCCGCGACCTTGCGCCTCACCCTGGTGTCTAGAAAGAAGACCTTGTAGCTCAACAACTTCCCTCCACCTCTGGTAGCCAGCCATGCACAGGTTCTACCAATTGGAAAACAATTCCAAAATAATCTTGACTATTGTCCTTCGAATCCTCTATCGTCAGCCGGAATCAGAAATAGTTTCCCTATAGAACATCGCCGATCGCTGTCCTCCGCAAGGAGCAGCTCATCAGGAGTATCGTTATGACCTTCAGCAACATCCAGCGCCGCCTTGCAAGCCTCGCTACCGCTCTCACCCTCACCTTCGCCATCTTCCTGGCCACCCCCGCCCACGCACAGACCGGCGGCCAGGGCGCCATTCAGGGAACCGTCGTCGACTCCACCGGAGCCGTCGTCCCCAACGGACAGGTCGCCGTCACCAATCAGGCCTCGGGCGTCGTCACCACCCGCCCCGTCTCCTCCGCAGGCGTCTATGAAGTCGGTCCGATCATCCCCGGCATCTACACCGTCCGCGTCACTTCGCCCGGCTTCCAGTCCTTCCGCCAGGAGAATCTCGTCGTCGATGCCCTCAAGGTGACCGGCCTCAACGTCACCCTCGCCGTCGGCAGCACCAGCGACACCATCACCGTCACCGAAGCGCCCCCTGCGCTCGAGACCACCAACGCCACCCTCGGTGGCGTCATGGAAAACGACACCTACGAGAACCTCCCCATCCAGATGAGTGGCCAGCAGCGTGATCCCACCGCCTTCGCCACCTTGCTGCCTGGTGCGCAGGGTGGTGCCCGTGCTCCCATCATCGGCGGCACCGGCAACTTCATCGCAGAGGTCTATGTCGACGGTATCCCCACCACCACAGCCAATCAGCAGGGTGACAACCGTGTCGTCTCCAACTCCATCCCCGTAGAGGCCGTCGATCAGTTCCAGGTCCTCACCAGCGTCCCCGGAGCCGAGTATCAGGGCGCCGGTGCACTCAACTTCACCGTCAAGTCCGGTGGCAGCCACTACCACGGCACCGTCGCCGACTTCGTCCGCAACACCATCTTCGATACCTGGGGCTTCACCGCACCCGCGCTCACCCAGAAGGACGTCAACGGCAACACTATCCCGGCTAAAAAGCCGATCGAGCACCAGAACGAGTTCGTCGCCTCCTTTGGCGGACAGATCCCCCTCACCCGCAAGAAGGGCTTCTTCTTCGCCACCTACGACCGCTACCATGGCCGTAACGGCGTCAATCCCAACACTCTCACTGTGCCCACCGCGCTCATGCGCACCGGAGACTTCACCGAGCTGTCCTCCACCACCCCGCTTGTCTTCGATCCCACCAGCAACAAGTGCGTCGGCACCGTCTGCACCCGTCAGCCTTACATGGGCATCAAGAACGGCGTGCCCACGGCCAATGTCATCCCTGCCAGCCAGATCTCGCCCATGGCGCAGTACATGCAGAAGTTCCTCCCCAACCCCAGCAACGCCCAGATCAACAACAACTATCTCGGCGGCGTCCCTTCCGGATACGACAACTGGGAGTTTCTCTCCAAGGTGGACTACGACCTCACTGCTTCCCAGCGCCTCTCCTTTGTCATGACCCTCGGCAGCCGCAAGAACGTCCCCTTCACCGTCGGACTCAACGGCGTGGTCCTCCCGCTGCCCTATACCAACGGCGGTTACGCGACCATCAAGCCCACCATCCTCGACCTGGAGCACTCCATCGTCATCACTCCCAACCTGGTCAACCAGTTCAAATTCGGCTTCACCCGCTTCTCCCAGCCGGTGCAGAGCTTGACCGACAACATCGCCGGATACAGCGCAGCCCGCGACATCGGCATCACCAATCTCCCCGCAGGACAGGCCTCCGACGAGTTCCCCGGTGCCAGCTTTGCGGCCTCCAAGCTCTTCCCCCTCTCGCAGAACACCTGGACCTCCGACGGAGCCTCCGGTGCCACCCAGCAGACCATCCCCAACGCCTTTACCCTCGTCGACAATCTCCAGTTCAACAAGGGCAAGCACTCCATGACGTTCGGTATCCAGATGCAGTGGCTCGAAGATAACGTCGCCCCGCAGCTTGGCCCCTCCGGCATCTTCACCACCGCCTACAGCCCCAACGACACCGCCAACTTCACTGCCAAGGGCAACACCATCGACAGCACCACCAGCGGTTACTCCTACGCCAGCTTCCTGCTCGGCGCAGTCGCCAGCTACGGAACCACCATCCAGGCCTTCAGCGAGACCGGTGGCCGTTACCGTCCCATCTCTCCCTACTTTCAGGACGACTGGAAGGTCAGCCCCAAGCTCACCCTTAACCTCGGTCTGCGTTACGACTGGTTCCCACCCTTCCAGGAAGTCCTCGACCGTTGGAGCTACCTCAATCCCAACGCCACCAACCCAGCTACCGGCAACCTCGGCGCGCTGGAGTTCGTCGGCAACCGCGGCGCCGACATCAGTTGCCAGTGCCACACCCCGGTCAACACCTATAAGAACAACTTCGGTCCACGCCTCGGCTTCGCCTACTCCGTCAATGACAAGACCGTCATTCGTGGTGGTTACGGCCTGGTCTACTCCCGCGCAGGCGGCGTAGGTGGTCGTGGCGGCGCAGGCAACGGAACCGGCCAGGCAGGCTTCACCGCCAACCTCGTCCTGCCCGCTGCCCAGACCTCCGGCGCACTCGCCGGTCCGTCCTACTTCCTCAACAACAGCGCCGGCTTCCAGGCCGCTGGTCTAGCCAACACCGCCTTCGGTGGTGCCGGCTTCGTTCTGCCCCAGCCCGCCGCGCCCAGCGCCAGCAGCCTCACCATCGGTACCGGCAACTACATCAACTCCTCCGGAGCCTTCCAGGCTGCGGGCGGAGCACCCGGCTACGCGGATCCCTACCTCTCCGGTCGCGCACCCGAGGTCAGCTTCTACAACTTCGGCATCCAGCGCGCCGTCACCAACGATCTCACCTTCATGGTCAACTACGCTGGCAGCCAGGCTCACTTCCTCTCCACCGGCGGCAACGCTCGCGGATACTGGGCCGGACAGCTTGATCCCGTCTACCTCGCAGGTCTCGGTGCAGTCCGCGCCTCCGACGGCGTTACCCCCATCCTTAGCGCTCCGGCAACCCCGGCCAACGTGGCAATCGCCCAGGCCGCTATGCCCAGCGTCAAGGTTCCCTACGCGGGCTACACGTCGGCTGCCTCCAACTCCAAGGGCTCCAGCGCCTCCATCGCTCGCATGTTGACCGCATTCCCCCAGTACGGCGGAACCAGCGACACCTGGGGCAACGTCGGCAACGTCAGCTACAACTCCTTGCAGATCACCCTCAACCAGCGTGAGTGGAAGGGCCTGACCTACACCCTCAACTACACCTACTCCAAGAACCTCGGCGACGACGGCAGCTTCCGCACCGGCTTCGACACCCCCGCCGCCGCCACCTCCAACGGGGTTGGCTTACATCAGGGCCGCGCCGACCGCAGCTACACCACGGTCGCTGTACCCCAGTCGCTGGCCCTCTACGGTGTCTATAAACTCCCCTTCGGTACCGGTGGCTTCGGTGCGGATCACTTCCTCGTCCGCGCACTCGCTGGCGGCTGGCAGTTCTCCAGCATCTTCACCTACGGCTCCGGCTCACCGCTCACCGTCACCTACGCCGGTTGCACCGCTCCCCTGCAAGGACAGTGCCAGCCTGACCTCAACCCCGCCTTCTCCGGTCCTGCCCGTATCAACGGCAAATGGGGCAAGGGCGTCACCGCTGCCAAGCTCGGTGCCATTCAGTACATCGACAGCAACGCCTTCAGCGTACCGAACAACTTCGGCACCACCGCTGCCAAGCAGATCGCCATCACCAAGATCGGCGATGCCCCCCGCACCCGTCCTCTCGGCCTCTGGAACCCCAGCAGCTGGAACCTCGATGCCAGCATCCGCCGCACCTTCAACGTGACGCCCGAGCGAGTCAAGTTCATCTTCGAAGTGGACTGTCTCAACGTCGCCAACAAGGTCACCTTCGGCGGCATCTCGCAGGCCTGGGCTCCTGGATCGACAACCTTCGGGACCGTCGGCTCAGCCCGTGGCAATCGCGACTTCCAACTCGCTGGCCGAATCAACTTCTAACCCCCGGCTCTCCCTTGCGGCCCGGTCCGGCACACTCAGCAACATCGAGTGTCCCGCGCCGGGCCACTTCTTTTGCTCCCCACCCTCCCCTGCGCCACCGCACCCAAACCCCGCAGCAAGCCTGGCTTCACCCAACCTCGCAGTTCCGCGCAGCCTCGCAGCCACAGCCGTGCAG
>DAICZO010000509.1 GCA_027311125.1 Acidobacteriaceae bacterium | reverse complement strand
ATGGATATTTTTCTGCAGGCGGCGGCCGAGGTGGTGAAGGAGGTTCCAGAGGGGGAGTTTGTGATGGTGGGGGATGGTCCGGAGCGCGAGCAACTGGAGGCGCTGGTCGATTCTCTACAGCTACGGGGCAGGGTGACGCTGCTGGGTCGGCGCGAGGATATGCCTGGGATCTATGCTGCGATGGATGTGCTGGTGTCGGCGTCGCGGACAGAGGGTTTGCCGATGACGATACTGGAAGGTATGGCGAGCCGGCGGGCGTGGGTGGCGACGGCAGTAGGGGATGTGCCTACGGTGGTGCGAGACGGTGAGACGGGCGTGCTGGTGGCTGCGGGCGATGTGGGTGGCCTGGCTGCGGGGGTGGTCTCGCTGTTGCGTGACAAGGAGCGGAGGCTGAGCCTGGGAGAGGCGGGACGGCAGCTGGTGGAGGAGGAGTTTTCTGCGCAGCGCATGACTGCGGATTATCTGTCGATGTACTCGGCGGTGCTCGGGAAGGACAAGCCGGGGCTGGGTGGGGGGCGTTGTTGAGTGATCGGAGACGGCCTCGAGTATTCATGATGGACCTGTGGGCGACGGTGCCTTACTACACGGCGTATCTCTCCAAGGCTTTGCTGGCGGATGGAGTTGACGTGCAGGTGGGCTCCATTACCTACTATCTGCATACGGATTGCTTTAGCGGACGTGGGATCCAGGTTGAGCCGGGGCTGCTGGATGTGGTGGGCCGGTTTGAGCTGCCGAAGCTGCCGCGAAGCATACTGAAGCTGGGCGAGGCGATGCTGAATCTGATGGCGCTGGTCGTTCGATTTGGTATCAGCCCGCCCGATGTGATCCATGTGCAGTATCTGCCGATGCTGCGCTGGAAGCTGCCGCTGGACTTCTGGTTTCTGGCGTACTGCCGTTGGCGTGGAGCACGGATCGTTTTGACGGTCCATGACCTGATGCCACATGACACGGCGGAGCGTTACAAGGCTACGTTTCTGGAGCTTTATCAGCGGGTGGATGCGATTATCTGCCACTCGGACCACATTAAAAGAAGACTGGGCGAAGAGTTTGCGGTGAGTGCGGAGAAGATTGCCGTGATTCCGCATGGACCATTTTTTTACGATCTCGAGGATCGTGGGTCGGCTGAGACGCTGGCTGAGTTTGACTTGCGCGAAGACGAGCCGATGGTGCTGTGGCAGGGGATTATTTTCCCCTACAAGGGTATCGACCTGTTGCTGGAAGCATGGCAGATGGTTGAAGCAAGCGGCTCGCGGGCTCGGCTGCTGGTTGTTGGGACGGGGGCTCCGGAGTTGCTGGCGCAGATTCGCGAGCAGGTGGAGCAACTGGATTTGCAACGTGTTGGGTTACATTTCCGATTTATCAGTACGGAAGAGTTGGTTGCACTCTATCGGGCTGCGGATGTGGTGGTGTATCCGTACCGGGCGATTACCACGAGTGGGGCGCTGGCCACGGGACTGGCTCTGGGCAAGTGCATCGTGGCAAGCGATCTGCCGGTATTTCGCGAGATCCTGACAGATGGGGAGAGTGCGTTACTGACTGCGGCTGGTGACCCTGCGGCACTGGGACGTGCGCTGATGGAGGCGACGCAGGATGTTGGGCTGCGAGGCCGTATGTCGCAACAGGTAAAGGAGATGAAGTTTGGCGATAACTCGTGGCTTACTATTGCGGAAAAGACGGCTGCGATATACACACTCCTGCAACATCCTAGTGTGATATAAATTGCATATTCCTTCAGGAAAATGCTGAAATATGGCGTTCCTGGTTGCCTCATCTCCCAGATGTGGCCGTAGTACTGTCTGTCGGTTCGATCTTGAGGAGTTTCTGCTCATTTAGAGCGATCGTAACGGGCAAGGACAGGTGCTGGACGCAAGCAGCATAAAGCAACTCCTTCCTTATTTTTCTGTCACCTCGATCGCGAGTTAGCGACTGGAGTGACCTGCCGCCAAAACACTACCGAATCCGTGGTGCGTCCTTCTTGTGGCCGTAACACGAAGGTGGGACTGCACTACGACCTTGGTTACACCGTGAATCCTTTCGTGGAGTTCGCAAGGAAACTCATAAAACTTAGGCTCAAAGTTGGGTAATACCAGAAGACCCGACTTTGATGAACGACCCGAGGTAAGCAGTAACTGATGTAACCGCCGCCTCCTGGGTAGATAGAGAGCACGATGAAGCAGTTTGTATATTTCCTTCTGTTACTGATTCCTTCCGTGGCCTATGGAAAGACAGTTAGTTCGGTTGCTATATCGCCGCAGGGGGCTGCTGTTCAGGTGGCGTCGACGCAGCAGTTTACGGTGGTCTGTACGTACTCAGACTCCACCACGGACAACTGCGCGGCGGCGGGTGGGGCGACGTGGCAGAGTTCGAGTGCAACGCAGACTGTAAGCAATACTGGGTTGGTAACCGTGGTGGCAGACCCTGGCGCTGGAGTGCCCAGCCGTTCAATTATTGTGGTGACCGCTGGAGGAGTGT
>DAICZO010000507.1 GCA_027311125.1 Acidobacteriaceae bacterium | reverse complement strand
CACATCGAACGTCCCCTCCGTATGCGCCGCCAGAATCCGCCGCCCATACCAGCCCACCACCGCCAGCGCCGGAACCCCAAACGCCCACCGCCACAGCACCTCCAGCCCCGTCAGCGCCGGACGCTTCCAGCACCGCCCCAGCGTCTGTACCAGCGACTGCGTGCCCCGCACCGGAGTCTCGCCCACACCCTCGACCTTGCGTGTCCCCGCCACTACTTCACCACTAGATTGACAAGCTTGCCCGGCACCACGATCACCTTCACCAACGTCTTGCCCTCGATTCGCGCCACCACCTTCGCATCCGCCAGCGCCGCAGCCTTCACCACCGCCTCATCGCTGCCCGCCGCGACCTTCACCACCGTCACCAGCTTGCCGTTGGCCTGCACCGGAATCTCCAACTCATCTTCCCGGGCCAGCGCCTCGTCCACTACCGGCCACGGCGTCCGAAACACCACGCCCTCATGGCCCATCTGCTGCCACAACTCCGCCGCCACAAACGGCGCAAACGGAGCCAGCAACAGCGTCAACCCACGAAACACCTCGGCAATCACAGCATCCGAAATCTCGCCCGCATCCATCGCGGCTTCCTTCGCCGTAATCTCGTTCACCAGAATCATGATCGACGAGATCGACGTATTAAAGTGCCAACGCCCGCTGAAATCCTGCGTAATCTTCCCAATCGTCTGGTGCAGCTTGCGCAGCAACTCCAACCCCGCCGCCGACTCCGCACCCCACGCATCTGCCGTCCGCGCAGCCGTCGACCGCACCGCCCCATACTTGGTCGTCAGCCGATACACCTTACCCAGAAAACGGCTGATCCCCGCAACCCCCTCTTCCTGCCATTCCAGATCCCTGTCCGGCGGCGCCGCAAACAACGCGTACATCCGCGTCGCATCCGCACCATAGCGCTCAATCATCAAGTCCGGGCTCACCACATTACCCTTGCTCTTTGACATCTTCGCGCCGTCCTTGATCACCATCCCCTGCGTAAACAGCCGCTCCGCAGGCTCATCATTCTTGATCAACCCCAAATCCCGCATTACCTTCGTCAAGAAACGCGAGTAGATCAAATGCAGAATCGCATGCTCCACCCCGCCAATGTACTGGTCAATCGGAAACCAGTAGTTCGCCTTCTCGCTCGCAAACGGAGCCGTATCGTTCTTCGCATCCGTATACCGGTAGAAGTACCAGCTCGAATCGACAAACGTATCCATCGTGTCCGTCTCACGCCGCGCTGGTCCGCCACACTTCGGGCAAGTCGTATTCACAAACTCCGCCACCCGCCCCAGCGGCGACCCGCCCTGCTGCGTTATCTCCACCTGCGCCGGCAGCACCACCGGCAACGCACTCTCCGGCAGCGGAATCGGCTCTTCGCCCGAGCACGCGCAATACACCATCGGAATCGGTGTCCCCCAGTACCGTTGTCGGCTCACGCCCCAGTCCTTCAGCCGATATGTAACCGTGGCAGTACCAAATCCTCCCACCTCCGCAAACGCAGCCATCTTCGCCTGCGCATCCACGCAGCCTAGGCCCGTCCATGTACCGGAATCGATCAGCACAGCATCCTCTTCCGCCGTATATGGCAGCTCCGGTGCCACATCTGTAACCGCTACAGGAGCAATTACCCGGCGCACCGCCAACCCGTACTTCGTCGCAAACTCAAAGTCCCGTTCATCATGCGCCGGAACGCTCATAATCGCGCCCGTCCCATAGTCCGCCAGAATGTAGTTCGCCACCCAGATCGGCACCCGCTCGCCGTTGAACGGCTTCACCGCAAACCGCCCCGTCGGCACGCCATGCTTCTCAATCGCGCCCACATCGCCAGCCTCGCGCGCCTTCTTCTGCTGCTCCAGCAACTCCTCAATCTGCCCCGCCAGCGCCGCATCCTCTGCCGCAAACGCCTTCGCCACTGCATGCTCCGGAGCCAACTGAATCGAAGTAGCCCCAAAGATCGTATCTACCCGCGTGGTGAACACCGTGATGCGTGTGCCTTTGCCTTCTACTCCCTCTTCCCTACTCCCTACTCCCTGTTCCACAGCGAAGTCAACATTCGTCCCTTCGCTCCGCCCAATCCAGTTCCGCTGCATCGTCCGGACCTTCTCCGGCCAACCCTCCAGCTTATCCAGACCCGTCAGCAACTCATCCGAGTACTTCGTGATCCGCAAAAACCACTGCGTCAAATCACGCTGCTCCACAATCGTGTCTTCATGCCGCCAGCAGCACCCATTCACCACCTGCTCATTCGCCAGCACTGTCGCGCACTCCGGACACCAGTTCACCTTGCTCTTCTTCCGGTACGCCAGCCCCGCCGCAAACATCCTCAGAAAAAACCACTGGTTCCACCGGTAGTACTCCGGCAGACACGTCGTCACCTCCGTCGCCCAGTCGTAGCTCAGCCCCATCCGCTGCATCTGCTTCCGCATCGCGGCAATATTCGCCAGCGTCCACTCCCGCGGCGGCGTGTTGTTCTTCAGCGCGGCGTTCTCCGCCGGCAATCCAAACGCATCCCATCCCATCGGATGCAGCACGTTGTACCCGCGCATCCACATGTGCCGAGCCAGCGCATCGCCAATCGCATAGTTCCGCACATGCCCCATGTGCAACTGCCCGCTCGGATACGGCAGCATCTCAATGCAGTAGTACTTCGGCTTACCCGAGTCATGCGGTTCCGCGGCATACAACCCCGCATCCGCATCCCACACAGCCTGCCACTTCGGTTCAATCTCCGCAGGCGTATACCGAACCTGCTTCTCGCTCTCGTTTACCTGAATCTCAGTCATAGATCTTCATTGTAAAGAAAATGGCGCAAGAGCCTAACTCTCGCGCCATTCTCCATCACAATTGCCCTGCAAAAACTTCACCCCGCCGCCAGCGTCCGCAGCACCCCAACATTCCTCGCCTCATCCCCCGGAGCATCCACCGGCGTCTCCGCAATAAACACCGCATGCCCAAACCGCGAGTCATGCAGCAGCCGCCGAAACGCCTCCGCCCCAATCGTCCCTTCCCCAATATGCTCATGACGATCCAGCTTGCTGCCCATCGCCGCCTTCGCATCGTTGCAGTGCCACACCTTCACCGCCTCGAACCCCACCGTGTCCCGCACCAGCAGCATCGTCTCGATGTACCCGTCCTCACTCACAATG
>DAICZO010000505.1 GCA_027311125.1 Acidobacteriaceae bacterium | reverse complement strand
CGATGCCGGTGGTCAAGGCCCCTGTAGTCCAGACTCCGGTAGTTCCGGAACCAGTGGTCCAGCAGCCAGTGGACGAGGAGCCGGAGGTCAGGGTGGCGGTTGCCGTGGCACTGCCTGAGCCGGAAGCCGTGGTGGCCGAGGAGCCTACACCGGTTTCGGTTGCCGCTCCGGTGGCGAACACACCTGCGGCCCAGAGCGCTGAGGCGGAGGCGTTGCAGCAGGTCGCTGTGCAGGCCCTGACGGATGCCACCGGGCAGGATTCGGCGGCGGACGCTATGGGGGATGCGGAGTGGAGCATCGACGGGCAGAGTGTTCAGGTGCAGACGCAGCTCTCCAAGACGATGCTGGGCGTGGTCGTGAATCCGGTGGCGGAGCGGATCATCCGGGAGGCTCTCCGCGGGCAGGGGGATGGTGGATGGAAGCTGACGCTGTTGCCGGGTGTGGCGAAGGCGGCGGCACCGAAGGCTAAGCGGGTCGCTCGGTCCGGCTCGGCACAGGCCAAGGCGATGGAGCATCCTATGGTGCAGCAGGCACAGCGGCTGTTCAGCGCCGAGGTGTTGAACGTGATCGATCTGAGTGAGGGGAAATAGGGGATGAACTTCGGCGACCTGGGCAAGATGAAGGAGATGATGGAGCAAGCCCGCACCATGCAGGAGCAGATGGAGCGGAAGCTGGCGGAGACGGTGGTGGAGGCTTCGAGCGGCGGCGGTGTAGTGACGGTGCGGATGAATGGGAAGAAGGAAGTACTTCGGGTGCGGATTGAGCCGACGGCAATGGGCAGCTCGGCCAGCGACCTGGAGCTGCTGGAGGACCTGATCACGGCGGCGGTGAATGAGGCTGGGCGGCGTGCGGACGAGGTGATGAAGGCCAATATGCAGGGGATGATGGGCGGGCTTGGCCTGCCGGATCTACCGGGGTTGAAGGGCTGATGGCGCGGTTTGCGGAGCCGATGTCGCGGTTGATCGAGGAGTTGCGGAAGCTGCCTGGGATCGGGACCAAGAGTGCGCAGCGGTTGGCGTTCCATGTACTGCGGTCGAGTGCGGAGGATGCCGAGGCGCTGGCGGTGGCGATTCGGGAGCTAAAGCAGCACTTGAGGCTTTGCTCGGTATGCAACAACATTACAGATGTTGATCCCTGCGGGTATTGCACCAGCCCGACGCGCAACCAGCGGCAGGTATGTGTACTGGAAGAGCCGACCAACATTGCGACGATTGAGAAAACGCGCAATTACAACGGGGTGTACCACGTGCTGCACGGGACGCTGTCGCCGATTGGCGGGGTGGGGCCGGAGCAGTTGCGGATTGCGAATCTGCTGACTCGCCTGGGCGAGGTGGATGAGGTGATTCTGGCGACCTCGCCGACGACCGAGGGGGAGGCTACTGCTGGGTATCTGGCGGCTGAGATGCGCAGGGCCAAGCCGGAGTTGAAGATCACACGAATCGCTACCGGGGTGCCTGCAGGTAGCGATATTGAGTATGCCGATGAGGTGACCATGTCGCGGGCGATGGAAGGCCGACGAGAGTTCTGACGTACCCTCCCCCCTCTCC
>DAICZO010000497.1 GCA_027311125.1 Acidobacteriaceae bacterium | reverse complement strand
AGTCGCGAAGAAAGCCGTCGCGAAGAAAGCAGTTGCGAAGAAGACCGCGAAACCGGCTGTAGCGAAGAAGGCTGCGGCGAAGAAGGTGGTCGCTAAATCGATATCAGGATCTGCCGCGAAGAAGAGCAGTGCTCCTCGCGGCGGTAAGGTTGCCCCTAAGAAGGCAGCTGGTAAGACGAGCACTGTCAGCAGCAAAAAATCAACGAAGAGAGGTATTACCTTGGCAACCAAGAAAGTAGCAGCAAAGAAGGCACCAGCAAAGAAGGCCGTAGCGAAGAAGGCTCCTGCGAAGAAGGCAGTAGCAAAGAAGGCTGCACCGGCAAAGAAGGCTGTTGCAAAGAAGGTCGTAGCTAAGAAGGCTGCACCGGCGAAGAAGGCTGCCCCTGCAAAGAAGGCTGCCCCAGCGAAGAAGGCTGCACCAGTCAAGAAGTAACTCGTAACTAAGGCAAGCAAAAATGCCCGGACTCCTCATATGAGAGCCCGGGCATTTTTGCGTCTGTAGTGAGTGGATTACTTTTTAGCTTCTGCGATGGCGGCGAGGACTTCTTCGCTGTGGTGGTCGACCTTGACGTCAGGCCAGAACTTGACGACCTTGCCAGCGGGGGAGATGAGGTAGGTCTGGCGGCTGGCGAACTTCACGGGGCCCATGCCGTGGACGGGAACGCCGTACTGGTCGACGACTTTGTGGTCGGGATCGGCGAGGAGTTTGAAGCTGAAGGTGTCTTTGGCGCACCAGGCTTTGTGTCCTTCGACGGTGTCGAGGGAGACGCCGAGGACGACGGCGTTGGCGGCGTTGTACTTGGCCTGATCGCGCTGGAAGTTATGAGCCTCGATGGTGCATCCCTGGGTTTGATCCTTGGGGTAGAAGTAGAGGACGACCCACTTACCTTTGTAGTCGGAGAGGGAGACGGGCTTGTCTTCCTGCGATGGCAGGGTGAAGTTGGGAGCGGTTGCGCCGATGGCGATGGAGTCGGCGGCGTGAGCTTTGGTGATGAAGCCACCGAGAGTGACCATGCCCAGGATGAGAGCAAGTGAGAGACCTTTACGCATCGTTATTCCCCTTTGGTGAAGCGTTGTCAGTATACGAGGGGACGGGGTACGGTTGGCTGGCTGGATGTGGATGGGCGCAAGGTTTGCTGCGTGAGATCAAAAACAGATGGGTGCAGGGCGTCAGGTGGAGACGATGGTGATGCCGGCGAGGTTGGCGGCGTGGAAGATGGCTGCGGGATCGAAGAGGAGGGTTTTTCCGGCTTCGATGGCGAGGCAGGTGGCACCGGCGGCCTGCATGGTCTGGATGGTGGCGAGGCCGATGACGGGGACGTCGAAGCGCATGTCCTGATTGGGCTTGGCGACTTTGACGACGGTGAGGTGGCGCTGCAGGGTGGTGGTGGTGTTATCCAACTGGTCGAGCGGGTCGAGGGTACGGAAGAGTGCTCCGGCGCGTTCGATGGTGGCGTCGGTGCCTTCCATGGCTTCGACGGCGACGCAGGCTTGTGCGGCGATGACGACGGTTTGTCCGAGGTCGAAGGCGGCGATGCCGCGGGCGACGGTGCGGCCGTAGTCGATGTCCATCTGCTCTTGCTGGTTGGGGTGGCGCTGGGTGAGGACGCCGGGTTGGGCGAGGAGGGGTTCGAGGTACTGGGTGGAGGAGATGAGCTGGATGCCTTCGTCGGCGAGGACTTTGGCGATGGCACCGAGGAGCATGTCGGTGTTACGGGTGCGGAGGTTGAGCAGGAGTTTGGCGAGGCGCCAGTCGGGGCGTATGGAGGAGAAGATTTGTTTGTGTTTGACTTGTCCGGCCATGGTGGCGCGGGTGACGCCTTCGTGCTGGAAGATTTCGATGAGGCGGGAGAGTTCGCCGAGGGAGAGCCAGTGGAGGTGGATGTTGGGGTCGGCGGCGGCGCGGAGATTGATCTCGGGGTCGGTCTCCTGCTGGATGGCGGCGACGACGACGGTGAGGTTGTGGGCGCGCGCAGCGTCGAGGAGGAGAAAGGGGAAGCGGCCGTTGCCGGCGATGAGGCCGAGTTTTTCCATGCGTTTCTACTCTAGCTGAAAGCGGTATGGGAGGCGGGGAGATTGAGCGGGGGTGCGGTTCTCGGATAGTCTGGAGGGGGAAAGGAGAATATTGAATGAGCTCTTCGCATACATCGCAGTCGAAGTTGGATCGGTGGTGGCCGCTATTTCTGATCCTTTTTGGATTAATGTTCGTGACGATACTGGTGTCGTTTCATCCTACGAATTAATGGAATTGAGCGCGGGGTGGAGGAGAGGCGGGGCTTTGGCTCCGCCTCTTTTGCTGTGTGCCACAAGTACAGGGGTTAGGGAGTAGGGAATAGGGAGTAGAGGGCAACGGCATGGGCTAGTCGAGGCTGTGGATGGGTGGGTGGTTAGAGGGCTGTTTGCCAGAGTTGAAGTTCGGCCTGATTGGGATTGTTTTCGATGTGGGGTTGGGCGGCGAAGATCATGGTGGGGCGTGTCTCGAGGTTGTACT
>DAICZO010000490.1 GCA_027311125.1 Acidobacteriaceae bacterium | reverse complement strand
GGATGGGTATGCGTGGGTGTATGTGCCGGAACCGGGAGCGTGGCGGGTGACGCTGGGGGATGGGAACGAGTTGCCAGCGGTGCCGGAGGTGCCGAAGTTTTCGGAGCGGTATCGGAGTGCGCACCTGGTGGCGGATTTGCCGTGCAATGTAGACCACGGGATTATCGGTTTGATGGACCCGGCGCATGGGCCGTTTGTGCACCAGGCGTGGTGGTGGCGTAGCCGGGCAAGTATCCATGAGAAGACGAAGCACTTTGAGCCGATTACGGAGGGGTTCCGGATGGTGGCACATGCTCCGAGTGGGAATAGCGCGCCGTACAAGCTGCTGGGGGTGTATGGCGAGCCGATCCTGACGACGATCGATTTTGTACTGCCGAACCGGCGTTACGAGACGATACGGTGCGGGGCGAAGTGGTTTGCGAGCTTGACGACGGTGACTCCGGTGACGGCATCGACGTGTCGGATCGATGTGGCGGCGGCGTGGAATGTGTTTTATCACGTGCCGTTTGTGACTACGGTGGCGAAGTACTTTGGGGCGAAGTTTGTGGGGCAGGATCAGCAGACGATGGTGGAGCAGGCGCAAGGTCTGCGGTCGAATCCGGGGCTGATGCTGATTGACGACGCGGATAAGCCGGCGAAGTGGTATTTCGCGTTGAAGCAGGCACGTCTGAAGGGTGTAGGGGAGCATCCGTTGTCGGGGCCGGTGACGTTGCATTGGCGGAGCTAGAAGGGCAGGGAGTAGGGAAGAGGGAGTAGGGAAGAGGGAAAGAGGGAATAGGGAGTAGGGAATAGGGAGTAGAAGGCTCGGTTTTTGCTTTGGGACGGGTGGGTGTGCCTTCTCTGTGGCAAAGGCGAGACGGAAGGGTCGTGAAACTTTACATTCCCATGTCTCAGAGGTGAGATATGGGGCACCCAGAGTTTTGGGGGGATTAGGGGTTGGCGGCTTGGTTGGGGTTGGGAGTGGTTAGAGTTGCGTTGCGGATGGTGGGGAAGGCGTTGGGGTAGGTTTTCTGGATGAAGGTGGTCATCTGTTCGCGGACGAGGCAGCGGAGGTCGAAGTTTTCGCTGGAGTTGCGGGAGCTGACGAGGCAGCGGATCTCCATGGAGCGGTCGGTGAGGTTGGTGACCTGGAGTCCGCAGACCTTCTGGTCCCAGAGGGGTGAGGCGTGGACGATGGTGTTGAGTTGCTGGCGGAGGGCTTCGACGGGGATGGAGTAGTCGACGTAGAGGAAGGCTGTGCCCATGATGTCGGAGGACTCGCGGGTCCAGTTCTGGAAGGAGTTTTCGATGAAGTAGGAGAGGGGGACGATGAGGCGGCGGAGGTCCCAGATGCGGACGACGACGTAGGCGGAGTTGATCTCTTCGATGCGTCCCCACTCGCCCTGAACGACGACGACGTCGTCGATGCGGATGGGTTCGGTGAAGGCGATCTGGAGTCCGGCGAGGAAGTTGGAGGCGGTGGATTTGGCGGCGGTGGCGAGGATGAGTGAGGCGATGCCGGCGGAGGCGAGGAGTCCGGAGCCGTAGTGCCAGATGCGTGGGTCGTTGAATGTCCAGAGGAGTGCGCCGATGTCGATGACGACGATGAAGCTGATGGCCATGCGGCGGAAGAGTTGGAACTGGGTGTGGACGCGGCGTGCCTGGATGTTGTCTTTGGCGTGGATGTCGTAGCGGCGGAGGGTGATGGCCTGGAGGACGTAGATGCAGCCGATGGCGAACCAGCCGAGAGCGGCGACGGTGGCCATGATGAAGGCCTGGCGGAGGATGTCCTCGTACTTGTCGGTGAGGCCGGGGATGAGGGGCAGGGCTGCGAGGAGGCAGGTGAGGAAGAAGATGGCGCGGGCGGGCGCTCCGAGGTATCGCTGGAGACCCCAGCCGAAGGTGGCGCTGCGCTCTTCTTTGCGGCGGAGGACGCGGAAGAGGAGGTAGTGGACGAAGTTGGCGACTACGAGCGCGGCGCAGAAGACGAAGACGACAAAGAACCAGGGATGCCGGTGATGGAAGAGGTCGAGCATAGTTGGTTTGGATGCGGGAAGCTGGGGCCGGGCTTGTTGGCTATGTGGTTGATGCTTATTGGTTGAGGGTGGCGAGGAAGCTGAGGACGGCCTGTTGGAGGGCGATGCGGTGGTCGGAGTAGGAGTGGTCGGTGGGGATG
>DAICZO010000472.1 GCA_027311125.1 Acidobacteriaceae bacterium | reverse complement strand
CGATGTGTTCCATGATGCCGGCGATCAGCACGTCTTCGCCATCCGAGAGCGCGTCCACGTCCACTTCGGTCGCGTCCTCCAGAAACCGGTCGATGAGCACGGGCCGCTCCTGCGAGTAGTTCACTGCCTCGCGCATGTAGTGGCGCACCGTGTCCTCGTCGTAGGCGATGACCATGGCGCGCCCGCCCAGCACGTAGCTCGGCCGCACCAGCACCGGGAAGCCCAGCCGCCGGGCCAGGTCGCAGGCCTCTTCGGGGCTGGTCGCCGTTCCGTTGGCCGGCGACGGGATGCCGAGATCGTCGAGCAGGCGGCCGAAGAGTTTGCGGTCCTCGGCGAGATCGATGTTCGACGGGTCGGTGCCGATGATCGGCACGCCCGCCTTCTTGAGAGGCATCGCGAGATTGAGCGGCGTCTGCCCGCCGAACTGCACGATCACGCCGCCAGGCTTCTCTTCGTCGACGATGTTGAGCACCTCTTCGAGCGTAAGCGGCTCGAAGTACAGCCGCTCGCTGGTGTCGTAGTCGGTCGAGACGGTCTCCGGATTGCAGTTCACCATCACCGACTCGCGGCCGAACTCCTGCAGCGCGAAAGAGGCGTGGCAGCAGCAGTAGTCGAACTCGATGCCCTGGCCGATGCGGTTCGGCCCGCTGCCGAGGATCACGACCTTCTCGCGATCCGTCGGCGCGGCTTCGTTTTCGGACTCGTAGGAAGAATAGAGGTAAGGCGTGAAGCTTTCGAACTCCGCCGCGCAGGTATCGACCAGCTTGAAGACCGGCATCACGCCAAGCCGCTTGCGCAGCGCGCGCACCGCCGCCGTTCCCTCCGGCCCGGTGATACCCCAGCCTGCGGCCAGCCGCTCGTCGGAGATGCCCATCCGCTTCGCTGTCCGCAACTGCTGCGCCGTCACCTCGCCCATGGAGACTCCGCCGATGGCCTTGATCTCATCCGTAATCTGCTTGATCTGGTGCAGGAACCACGGGTCCATCGACGTCATGCGCGATACTTCCCGCACCGTCATGCCGCGCTCAAACGCGTAACGCACATACGACAGCCGATCAGGATGCGGCGTCACCAAACGCTGCGTCAGGCGGCGCGGCTCAATGTCATCCGCAGTGGCCTTCTTGCCCGTCTCCAGCGAACGAACCGCCTTCATCATCGCTTCCTTGAAGGTTCTGCCGATCGCCATCACTTCGCCAACCGACTTCATCTGCGGCCCCAGACCCTCATCGGCACCGGGAAACTTCTCAAACTGCCACTTCGGAATCTTCACCACCACATAGTCAATGGTCGGCTCAAAACACGCCGGCGTGGCCTTCGTAATGTCGTTCTGAATCTCGTCCAGCGTATAGCCCACCGCCAGGCGCGCTGCAATCTTTGCAATCGGAAAACCCGTAGCCTTACTGGCCAGCGCGGACGACCGGCTCACCCGCGGATTCATCTCGATCACCGTCATGCGGCCATTCTGCGGATTCACCGCGAACTGCACATTGCTGCCGCCCGTCTCCACACCGATCTCGCGGATCACGGCAATCGCAGCATCACGCATCACCTGGTACTCGCGGTCCGTCAGCGTCTGCGCCGGAGCCACCGTAATCGAGTCGCCGGTGTGCACGCCCATGGGATCAAAGTTCTCAATCGAGCAGATGATGATTACGTTGTCGTTCAGGTCGCGCACCACCTCCAGCTCATACTCTTTCCAGCCCAGCACGCTCTCTTCCAGCAGGCACTCATGTACCGGCGAGAGATCCAATCCACGCGCCAGAATCTCCATCAACTCTTCACGGTTGTACGCAATGCCGCCGCCGGAGCCGCCCAGAGTGAAGCTGGGCCGAATCACCACCGGAAAGCCAATCTTGGCCGAGAACTCCAGCCCGTCGCGAATATTATTGGTCAGCGAAGAGCGCGGCATGTCCAGGCCGATTTTGTTCATCGCATCCTTGAACAGCAGCCGATCTTCCGCCTTCTTGATCGCCTCCAGCTTGGCGCCGATCAACTCCACGCCCAGCTTCTCCAGCACGCCGGAGTCTGCCAGATCGACCGCCAGGTTCAGCGCCGTCTGCCCGCCTACCGTTGGCAACACCGCGAACACGCCAGCACCCGGAGCCATCATCTCCACTTCCACGCGGAGGATCTCTTCCAGATACGCTGCCGTCAACGGCTCAATGTAGGTGCGGTCGGCAACCTCAGGATCGGTCATGATCGACGCTGGGTTCGAGTTCACCAGCACCACCTCATAGCCCTCGGCCTTCAGCGCCTTGCACGCCTGCGTCCCGGAGTAGTCGAACTCAGCCGACTGCCCAATCACAATCGGCCCGGAGCCGATTACCAGAATCTTAGCAATGTCATTCCTGCGTGGCATCTATCTTCTTTCTGTCGAGCAAACCTGCTGGCGTTTCAAAGGGCGCCAATACCGCCGCGCCCTTTGTTCAACGTTCGAAAAGAAACTTCATCACTTCTTCCACTCTTCCATCATGGTTCTGAAGTCGCGGAACAGATAATGCGAGTCGTGCGGTCCGGGGCTGGCCTCCGGGTGGTACTGCACGCTGAACATTGGGTCGGTCGTATGCTTCAGCCCGGCCAGCGTTTGGTCGTTCAGATTCGTGTGCGTCCGCACCACATCTGCCGGCAGCGAGTCCGGATCGACGTTGAAGTTATGGTTCTGCGCGGTGATCTCCACCTTGCCGGTCTGGTGATTCATGATCGGATGGTTCCCGCCATGATGCCCAAACTTCAGCTTGTAGGTCTTGCCACCCAGCGCCAGCCCAAAGATCTGGTGACCCAGGCAGATGCCAAACAACGGCTTCTTGCCCTGTAACTTCTGCACATTCTCAACCGCATACTCCAGCGGCTCCGGGTCGCCCGGTCCGTTCGAGAAGAAGATGCCATCCGGCTCCATCGCCAGCACCTCTTCCGCCGGTGTCCTGGCTGGAACCACCGTCACACGGCAGTTCTCGCGCGTCAGCATGCGCAGAATGTTCTGCTTGATGCCAAAGTCATAGGCGACCACGTGCAGTTGCTTGTCGTCCATGTGTTCCGCAGCCGAGAGCAGTGGATCGCCGGTCTGGTTCTTCGGTTCGTCCGCCGTCCACTCATACACCGTCTTGGTGCTGACGACACTGGCCAGGTCCGTTCCATCCATCTTCTTGATCGCCCGCGCCTTGGCCACCAGCGCATCCGCATCCAGATTTTCGCCGCTCGCGATCACTCCGCGCATCACGCCATGGGCCCGCAGATGCCGCACCACAGCCCGCGTATCAATCTCCGAGATCACCGGAACACCATACCGCTCCAGATACTCATCGGCCACCTGCGTCGAACGCCAGTTCGAACACACCGGCGAGAACTCCCGTGTCACCAGACCCTCAATGTACGGACGTGCCGACTCCGCGTCATACGGGGTAGTGCCATAGTTTCCGATGTGGGGATTGGTAAGAACTACGATCTGTCCCGCATACGAAGGATCGGTAAAGATCTCCTGATAGCCGGATAGCGATGTATTGAAGACCACCTCGCCAGAACACTCTGTCTGCGCGCCAAAACTTATACCACGAAAGATGCGCCCGTCTTCCAGCGCCAGTATTGCTTGCATTGCCTCTCCGGGGAGTGGATTTTATCGATTCTATCAGTCTTGGCGAGGTTAATCCCGATATGTCGATAAATCCCCGGAAACAGCAGGCAAACAGAAAGACCCGGCAACCAGACCGGGCCTCTCCTCGTAATCGATCCCAACCTAACCGCGGTGATGACGGTGATGATGACGGCCATGACGGTGATGATGGCCTGCAGCACTCGCAGGTACAGCCGAACCAGCCAGCACCGCAAACACGACCAGAGCCAGCACATAGTGACGAATCTTCATAAAGCCCCCTCCTGAACCCGCGCTTCCTCGCTTCGAAGCATCGAGTGGCTTCAGCCTAACCCGCCACCGCCCCTCTCCAGCCGTAAAGTTTTCCTCATTCGCCAGCAGGTTCCGAGCTTGATTCCTCCCCTGCTCCAGCAGCCTCCGCTGCAACCGGCGCTTCCGCTACCTCCACCAGCACATCCTCCCCCTCCACCTTCACCGGAAACACCTCCACCCGCTCATTCTCCGGATACTCCGCGACTCCGGTCTTGGCGTGGAACACCCAGGAGTGCCACGGACAAACCACCGACTCTCCCTCCACCCAGCCCTGTCCCAGTGG
>DAICZO010000264.1 GCA_027311125.1 Acidobacteriaceae bacterium | reverse complement strand
GGCTGGGGCGCGTTGTGGCAACCGGTGGCGGCACCGGATATGGCTGGGGCAGTGTCGGTGGCGCTGTGGAATTACATGGGCTGGGACAATGCTTCGACGGTGGCGCAGGAGGTGGAAGCGCCGCAGAGGAATTATCCTCGGGCGATGCTGACGGCAGCGGGGCTGGTGGCACTGACGTATGTTCTGCCGCTGGGTGCAGTGGCGTTGGCGGGGATTCCGGCGGACCAGTTTTCGACGGGGGCGTGGACGGATGCGGCACGGACGCTGGTGGGGCCATGGCTGGCACTGGCGGTGGTAATTGGCGGGACGATCAATGGGTTTGGCATGTTCAATGCGCTGATGCTCTCGTATACGCGTGTGCCGTACGCGCTGGCAGTGGAGGGGCTGCTGCCAAAGGTGGTGGCACGCAAGACGAAGACGGGGGTGCCGTGGGTGAGTGTGGGATTGTGCTCGGCGGCCTGGGCGCTGGCGCTGGGCATGTCGTTTGAGCGGCTGATCTCGATCGACCTGGTGCTGTATGGTGCGGCGCTGTTGCTGGAGTTTGTGGCGCTGGTAGTACTGCGCGTGCGGGAGCCGCGACTGGTGCGGCCGTTTCGCATACCGGGTGGCATTGGGGTGGCGGTGGGTGTGGGGGTGTTTCCCACGCTGCTGATCGGGTTTGCGTTGTGGGCGGCGCGGAGTGAGCGGCTGGGACCGTTTTCGGCGTTGGGTTTTGCGGGCGTGGTCGCGCTGGCTGGACCGGCGGTGTACTTTGTGGCGCGGCAACGGCGCGTTCTGGCTGTAAAGGCTTGATGCAAGCGGAAGGGGCCTCGGTGTTTGCCGAGGCCCTTCTGTGTTCGCTGCCGGCCTGTGTTGCGGTGCCGGACTTACTTGTGTGGAACCGGCTTGGGCTGCGGATTGGCCTTGTTGTCGATGAAGCGCTGCTGGGCCTCGAGCACCTTGTTGCGCGCGAAGGAAGCATCACGCCAGCCTTTGACTTCGACGCGCTTGCCTTCGAGGTCTTTGTAGATGGCGAAGAAGTGGGTGATCTCCTTGAGCATGTGGGGATAGATCTCGGAGAAGTTCCAGACATCCTTGTAGCGCGGGTTGCCCTTGCCGACGCAGAGGACTTTCTCGTCGCCGAGGCCCTGATCGAGCATTTCGAGGAGTCCGATAGGACGGACTTCCATGACGCAGCCGGGGAAGCTGGGTGCGTCGACGAGGACGAGGCAATCGAGTGGGTCGCCGTCGTCACCGAGGGTGCTGGGGATAAAGCCGTAGTCGCCGGGGTAGTGAACGGGCGAGTAGAGGTTGCGATCGAGGCGGAAGACGTGCAGTTCTTTGTCGTACTCGTATTTATTGATTCCTTCGTGTGGAATCTCGATGACGGCATTGATGACTTCGGGGGAGTTTTCTCCGACAGGGAGCTCCAGATAATTCGGCATAAGGGCTGGCATCTCGTCTCGCTTGTAAAGGGTTATATATCTGTTGACCAGATATCTTGGTTACTCGAACTGAGGGGGAGGGTGAAGTGCTCTGGCCCGATGAGTTCGAGTACATCGTTCCATGTTGACTATAATCAGACACGATGAAGGCTCATGTCTATGTCACTCTTAAGCGGACCGTGCTGGATGCCCAAGGGCAGACGGTTGCGGATGCGTTGCGCCGGATGGAATACAAGGGCGTCAACGACGTACGCCAGGGCAAGTATTTTCTGCTGACCCTGGACGACGGAATCGATGTAACTACTGCAAATGCTGAGGTTGAGCGTATTGCACGAGAAGTGCTGACGAACCCTGTGATTGAGGAGTACACGTTTCGCATCGAGGCTTGATGCGAGGCGGCAGGGGCTGAAGGGCTCCCTCAAAAGTGGCAGGCTCGCATTGATGTTGCAGGCGCGGTGATGACGCTGATCTGACGATTTCTGGATGTTCACCCGACACACATGGCCGGGTGAACGTGCAGGATGGAGGGATTGGTCTGGTGCTAGGCTCGAAGTAGAGTCCAGGGGGAAGAGTTTGAACGAGGTTTCGGCAGTAGAGGGAGCAACCGAGGGATCTGGCGGGAGTGCGGTGGGCAGTAGTCGCTTTGTGCGTGCGTGCCTGCGGCAATCGGTCGACCGGACACCAGTGTGGTTTCTGCGACAGGCTGGGCGCTACATGCCGGAGTACATGGCGGTGCGCAAACACCATACTCTGCTGGACATCTGCAGGACGCCGGAGGTTGCCGCGGAGGTGACGATTACGGCGGCAGAGCGGCTGGGAGTGGATGCAGCGATTATTTTTGCGGATCTGCTGCTGCCGTTTACGCCGATGGGCGTGGACTTTGAGTTTTTGGCGGGCGAAGGTCCGGTGGTGCATGTTCCGATCCGGACGGCGGAGCAGGTGAAGGCGCTGCGTACGGACCGTATTGACGAGCTAAGTTATGTGGCGCGGTCGATCGAGAAGGTGGCAGCACACTTTGCCCCGCCGCGCGCAGATGGCGATCAACTGGGAATCATTGGTTTTTGCGGTGCGCCGTTTACGCTGGCGAGCTACATGATCGAAGGCGGCTCGTCACGCAACTACATCGAGACCAAAAAGATGATGTATAGCGATGGTGTTGCGTGGCCATTGTTGATGGAAAAGCTGGTGACGGTGCTGGTGGGATATGCACAGCAGCAGGTTGAGGCTGGCGCGGACGTGATCCAGATCTTCGATAGCTGGGCTGGTGCGCTGGGGGTGACGGATTATCGGCAGTATTGCCTGGCGGCGACGACGGAGTTGGTGCGGCGGGTGCAGGCGCTGGGTGTGCCGGTGATTTATTTTGGCGTGGATACCGCTTCCCTGCTCTCGACGATGCGTGAGACGGGAGCGGACGTGATTGGGCTGGATTGGCGGGTGCCGCTGGAGGTTGGTTGGAAGTCCGTGGGCTATGGGTGCGGGGTGCAGGGGAACCTGGATCCGATCAGCCTGTTTGCTCCGCTGGAGGTGCTGAAGTCGCGGGTGACGGAGGTGCTGGATGCGGCGGAGGGCCGGTCAGGACACATCATCAATCTGGGCCATGGAATCGTTCAGGGGACGCCGGTAGAGAGTGTGATTCAGGTAGTGCAGTGGGTGAAGGAGTACGGAGCATAATGAGCGACCAGACCATGACGACCGAGGCGGAAGCGACCAGCGGGTTCGGCGAACAGACAGGCTACAGCGCAGGCAAGGACAGCTCGGGTGAGAGCGCAATTTTGCTCCTGGCGCATGGGACACCGGATGTATTGGGTGAGATGGCCGAGTATCTGACCAAGGTGACGGGCGGGCGGGCCTTGCCGCATGAGGTCGTGGAAGAGTTTCAGGAGCGGTACGGGCTGATCGGTCTGCGTGAAGAGCCGCTGCCGGAAGGGCCTCCGCTGACGAAGTGGACCCTACTGCAGGGCAGACTGCTGGAAGCATACCTGAACCAGCAGGCGGAGCCGGGGCCGCGCGTGTATGTGGGGATGCGGAATTGGCACCCTTACATATCGGACGTGGTGATGCGGATGCGTGCGGACGGTGTGACGAAGGTCAAGGCTATCTGCCTGGCGCCGCAGAACTCGCGCACCAGCGTGGGATTGTATCGGCGAGCCGTGATGGCGGCGGCGGTAGGGATGGAAGTAGAGTTTGTGGCGGGCTGGGCAGACCATCCGCTACTGGCGCAGGCGTTTGCGGAGAAGCTGTGGCCGGTGTGGGCGTTGGC
Source organism: Acidobacteriaceae bacterium (assembly GCA_027311125.1). Lineage (GTDB taxonomy): Bacteria > Acidobacteriota > Terriglobia > Terriglobales > Acidobacteriaceae > Edaphobacter. The sequence continues at coordinate 5,892 of DAICZO010000264.1, read as the reverse complement.
ATGTGCGCAGTCTGGCCGCCGGGTGCCGGTACTGTTTACGGCGCATAGTGTTCCGTGCCGAACGATTATGACGGGCGAGGCTTCGGTAGCAGGAGCGCGGCCCGGGACTCCAATGCAGGAGTCGCCTGACCCTTATCCGGTCGAGGCGAAGCGGACGGCGATGGGAGTGGCAGAGCGGCTGGCGGTGGTTGGCTTTCGGGACAGCGACTGGGTCTTTGCCTTCCAGAGCCAGGGGCTGAGCGGTGGACCGTGGATTGGACCGACCGTGGAAGACACGCTGCGAGCACTGAAGGAACAGGGGCATGTGGGTGTGGTGATGCAGCCGGTGGGCTTCCTCTGCGACCATGTGGAGATCTTGTACGACATCGATGTGGCGTTCACAGAGACCGCGAAGGAGTTGGGGCTAAAGCTGTGGCGCGCGGAGAGCCTGAATGACTCCGCGGTGCTGGTGAAGGCGCTGGCCGAGGTTGCCACCGGACGGTACAAGGCCGATGTGGATGAGCTGACCGTCCCGGCGTCGGTCTAGTCGGGACCTACGCACAAGGGACATGATGAAGCGAATAGCGGTGGTTGGCGGTGGAATGGCGGGAGTTGCCGCTGCGTACGAGCTTGCCCGTTGTGCACGGGAAGGCGCGGAGCTTGAGGTTGTGCTTTTTGAGCGATCGCTGCGGCTGGGCGGCATTGTGGAGACTGTCCGCGAGGGCGGATATGTGATTGAGTGCGGTCCGGATGGGTGGGTGACGGAGAAGCCCTGGGCGCTGGAGCTGGCACGGGAGCTGGGGCTGGACGACGAGATTCTCGCCTCCAATGATGACCAGCGCAAGACGTATGTGCTGGTGGGAGCATCAGGCGATCATACGGGCGCGCTGCAGGTGATGCCGGATGGAATGCGCATGATGGTTCCGACGGACCTGGAGGCGCTGGAGGCTTCGCCGCTGTTCAGCGCGGAGGCGAAGCAGGCGTATCGCGCCGAGGTGGAGCGGGCTGCCGAGTTGCAGGCTGCAGCCCCGGAGAGCGATGAGAGTGTGGCGAGTTTTGTGCGGCGGCATTTTGGCGACGAGGTGCTGGAGAAGTTAGGGGCTCCGCTGCTGAGTGGGGTGTTTGGAGGTGATGTTGCGACGCTGAGTGTGCGGGCGGTGATGGCACCCTTTGTTGCGATGGAACAGGAGTACGGCAGCCTGATTACGGGACTGCAGCGTCGCAGGGATCGACAGCAGGGAGCGAAGTCGACGGTGTTTACCTCGCTGAAGAGCGGCACGGCCACGCTGGTGGAGCGGATGGTGGCGACGATTCCGCCGGAGTGGATACGGCTGGGTGCGACGGTGAAGACGATTGGCTTTGATGGGGAACGATGGACGGTGCGCTGCTCCGAGGGTGAGCCGGTGCGGGGTGGAGACCAGTTCGATGCAGTGTTGCTGGCTGCTCCGGTCGATGTGGCGCGGTCTCTGCTGGAGCGGGTGAGCGCCGAGGCAGCGGCGTTGATGGCGATGGAGGCGAGTTCGGCGGTGGTGGTGGCGTTTGGATTTCCGGATGCGACGAAGATCCCGGTTCCGGCGGGGTTTGGGTTCCTGGTGCCGCCGGTGTCGTCAGAGGGCTCCCACGGTAAAGCTGGCAGCATGTTACTGGCTGCTACGTTTGTGGACCAGAAGTATGATTGCCGGGTTCCGGCTGGTGGGCGGCTGCTGCGGGCGTTCTTTGGTGGCACGGCTGCGGAGCGGTTGATGGGCTGTCGCAATGATGAGATTGCCGCATTGGCACGGATGGCGCTGGCACGAATTCTGGGGCCTTTGCCGGATGCTGAAGTGACGGTGGTTCGTCGCTGGCCGCGGAGCCTTCCGCAGTATGCGGTGGGGCACCTGGAACGGATGGCGAAGCTGGACAAGCTGGTGGAGCAGTTGCCGGGGCTTTATCTGCTGGGCAATGGCTACCGCGGGGTGGGACTGCCAGACCTGATACGGGATGCGCGGCGAGCGGTGCGCAGCTATGTGGGTAGTTAGGGCGTCTGTCCGGCTGGATGCCTGGGGGTGCGGGTGAAGTAGAGTTCGATCTCTTCGAGGGTCTTGCCCTTGGTTTCTGGCAGAAAGAAGGCTGCAGTGAGGAAGTAAATCACGGTGCAGCCAGCCCACACGAGGAACATGGCTGAGTAGCCGAAGTTGCCCGCCACGGGAAGAAATGCCGCGGCGATCAGGGTGGACATGCCTTGATTGATGAGCAACGCGATACCCATGCCGGTGGAGCGGATGCGGGTGGGCATAAGCTCCGAGAGCGCCAGCCATACGACTACGCCTGGGCCTACCGAAAACGATGCGATGAAGAGGCCGAGGCACAGGGCGACGAGCCATCCGGTGGTCTCGGTGGGCAGAGGGCCGTAAAAGGCGTGTTTGATGAGCAGCGGGTGGGTCTGGATGGGGTTCTGGGTATGGTTCTGGGTGGCATCGCGGGAGACGCTCAGGACGGGGTTGGGGTCGGTGCTGACGACGCTGGCGACCTTGTCTCCGTCACCGTAGGAGTAGAGCACGGTGAGGGTGGTGGCAGGTGGCTGGGAGGTGCTCGGCTGGGCCACAGGTTGACGCGGGTTGGGGCCGAAGGTCTCGGCATTGACGAGGAGATGCAGGGCGTTGTTCTGGATGGCAGCCTGAACGCTCTGGCGCTGGTCGACGCGCTGGTGCTCGATGCTGAGGAAGAGGCTGGCGGCGAGGGTGAGGGCGATGACGATGCCACCGGTGCCTAGCTTGAGGAGGAACTTGCGGCCCTTGCGATCGACGAGGGCGACGGCGACGACGGTCATGGCGCAGTTGAGGAGTTTGACGGCGACATCGGCTCCGGTGGCGTGGTTAGCGCTCATGCCAGCCTGGCGAAGGATGAGTACGAGGAAGCCGAGGATGGAGTTGATTCCGGTGGTCTGATTGCAGGCGAGGATGACGCAGGCGAGCAGGAAGGGAACGACGTATTTGCGCTGCAAGAGCGAACCCGAGGTGCCCGAGGCGACGGCGGCCTGCTTGTTCGATGCGGCATCCTGCATCTCCTGCATCTCGACCTGCGCTTCGGTGTTGGAGAGGGAGCGGCGCAGGACGTTGTGAGCCTCGTCGATCCGTCCTCGCCGGTACAGCCAGCGGGGGGATTCGCTGAGGAAAAAGGCTCCGGAGAAGAAGAGGAGTCCGGGATAGATGACGGAGAGGAACATGCTGCGCCAGGCGTGGTCCTGAGCGGCGCGGATGAGGGCTGGGTTGCCGCTGGCGGCGCGGATGGCAGCCTCCGCCTGATGGGTGTAGAACCAGCCAGCGAGAGCGGCGATGACGATGCCGAAGGTGAGCATGAACTGGAAGAAGGCGGTACCTTTGCCGCGGTTCCCTGCGCTGAGACATTCGGCGAGATAGAGGGGAACAACGACGGCGATGACTCCGCCGCTGACCCCTTGCAGCAGGCGGCCCAGCAGCAGCGGTACGAAGCCCTGCGAGATAACGATGAGGCCAACGCTGGCGATGAAGAGGAGCGCGCTGACGATCATCATTTTTTTGCGGCCGAACCAGTCGGCGAGGAGGCCGGCGACCAGCGAAGACCCCATGCTGCCGCCGAGTACGGCTGCGACGATGACGGAGGTCTGGGCGACGGAGAGATTGACGGTCTTGCCGAGGTAGAGCAGGGCGGCCGCGATGATGCCTACATCGATGCCGTAGAGCAGGCCACCGAGACCTGCGATGAAGATGAGGAAGCGACCGTAACGTGCTGGCGATGAGACGAGGAGAGGCATCGGGCTGGAGTCCTGGGCGGAACGAGAGATGCGATTGCTGATCAGTCTACTGTCTCGGTGGCACGGATGGCGCAGAGAACTGCCGGGGAATGCGGGAGGATGCTGCAAGGGCCCGGTCCGACCACGGGCCTTGCGGAGATGCAGTGATTACTTGCCTACGTACTTGTCCAGCCATTTGAGCTCTTCGCGCACCTTGATGTATCCGTGCCACGGATTGTTGGCCAGTGGATGGCCCTCGCCGGGGAAGACGAGGAAGGAGTGGGGGATGTTGAGGGTCTGGAGCGCTCGCTCCATCAGGACACCTTCGAGATAACTGACGCGTACGTCAGCGTTGCCGGCGACGAGGTGCGTGGGGGTTTTGACCTTGTCGAACTGGAAGATGGCGGCTTCGCTTTGATAGAGTGCGGGCTGCTCCCAGGGGGTTCCGCTGAGATACCAGGCATCGTCGAAGGTGACGTCGTCGTTGCCACAGTTGGCGGTGTGTTCGACGGCTCCTGCACCGGTGACGGCGGCCTTGAAGCGAGTGGTCTGGGTGAGCAGCCAGTTGGTCATGTAGCCGCCGTAGCTGTAGCCGCCGATGGCGAGGTGGTCGGGGTCAGCGATGCCGTCTTTGACGAGCGCGTCGACCCCTTCGAGGATGTCCTTGCCGGGGCGGGAGACGAGGTGGGGCTGAATCTGCTGCATGAACTGGTCCCCATAGCCGCTGGAGCCGCGGTAGTTGGGGCGGAAGACGAGCCATCCGTTGGCAGCGGCTAGGCCAGCCCAGTCGTACCAATCGGCACCGAAGCGATCGCCGTCGGCATCGGCGGGACCACCGTGGATGAGGGTCAACATGCTGAGGTGAGTCTGATTGAATTTACCCGGGGGATAGATGAGCATGCCTTCTATGGAGGTGCCGTCGTCGGCTTTCCAGAGGTAGGGCCGGGCCTGCGGATGCGCCCGCTGACGGAAGATGGCGTTGAAGTTAGTGATCTGGGTAGCGCCGTTGAGATGATTCAGGTCGTGGGCGAGATAGAGTTCGGTAGGGTCCGCGACGGTGGAGTGGGTGAGCAGGATTTGGCCGGAGGAGTGGGCGACGGACAGATCGCCGTAGGACCCTGGAAGTCCGGCGATGCGCTGGGCGGTGGCCGGGGTGACGCGGTAGAGCTGAGTCTGGGTGCCAATCATGCCCAGGCCAATGAGACCTCCGTCGGGGAGGACCTCGAAGCTGTTCCAGGTGCCGGGGAAGTCCACGCCGATGCGCTCGACGGCTGCGGTGGACGGATTGCAGCGATAGAGTCGGCCCTGGACGTCGGTGTAGGGACCTTCGAGCGAACCACCGGCGGCGGGGACCATGAAGTAGAGCGTCTTGCCGTCGGGGCTCCATGCGAGGTGTTGCTCGATGGCTTGATTGTGGGTGAGTTGGCGGGCGGTGGGGTGGTCGACTTCGACGAGGTAGATCTCGGAGGCGTCCGGGTGCTCCATGCGATGCGAGATGGAGCGGGTGAGCAAGGCGATCTGCGCGGTCTGGGGCGAGGGGACGATCTCCTCGATGGCGTAGGCGCTGCTGGTGACGACAGCAGCCCCCTTGGGGTAGATGACGGCGGTTGCGGCTGGCTCAGGATCGATCTGGGTGGCGGTGGGGGTGGCGAGGTTTGCTTCCACGGCGGACTTGATGGGGAGACGTAGCAGCACATCTCCGTGCTCCTGCTCGCGCCAGCGGATGACATCGTTCCATTGCTTCGTGTCAGCGTCCTGCTGCTCTTTGGAGGTGGCCTGAGTGACGGCGAAGAGGATGGCGTTGCTTTAGGGTGTCCAGGCGAAGGTGTGCACTTCTGTCTTCTCGCGGTAGAGCGGAAAGGCTTCGCCCACCTGAGGGTTGATGAGCCAGATGCGGGGCGTGCCGTCTTTGTCGGTCTCGGGCTCGGCTTCGCCGGGGACTGCGCGATTGGAGATAAAGGCGATGTATTTGCCGTCGGGAGACCAGAGCGGGGCGCTATCCTGATGGGCTTGCGTCAAGAGGGTGGGTTGGGCCGCAGGGGCGCGCCAGAGCCAGAGATCCTCTCGGAACCGGTTGTGCTGCCAGTCTGGCGTGGAGGTGGCGATGACCGCCGAGGAGCCATCGGGTGAGAGCTTGGCGGTTTGCACTTCGGAGGCGTTGA
>DAICZO010000446.1 GCA_027311125.1 Acidobacteriaceae bacterium | reverse complement strand
GGTCTCGACGCCTTCGGCGATGACCTCAATCTCGAGGCTGTGGGCGAGGGCGATGATGGCGGCGGTGACGGCACGGGAGTTGGAGTCGGTGTCGCACTTCATGATGAAGGAGCGGTCGATTTTGATGCGGTCGACGTTGAAGCGGGTGATGTAGCCCATGTTGGAGAAGCCGGTCCCGAAGTCGTCGATGGCGAACTTGACGCCGAGTTTGCGGACGCGGCGCATGATTTCGAGCGACTCGTTGGAGTCAATCATGAGGAGCTGTTCGGTGATTTCGAGTTCGAGCTGCTCGGCCTGGAGGCCGCTGTCGAGGAGTGCGAGTTCGACGGTGTTGGGGAAGTTTTTCTGCTGGAACTGGCGTGGGGAGATGTTGACGGCGAGGCCGATGGGTTTGCCTACGCGCAACTGCAGGGCAGCGATCTCTTTGCATGCCTTGCGGAGGACCCACTCGCTGATGGGGACGATGAGGCCGGTCTCTTCTGCGATCGGGATGAAGACATTGGGGGTGACGCTGCCGAACTCGGGGCTGTGCCAGCGGAGGAGGGCCTCTACGCCGATGAGGCTGTTGTCGGCGAAGGAGATCTGGGGCTGGTAGACGATTTCAAACTCTTCGGCCTCGATGGCGGAGCGGAGTGCGGACTCGAGTTCGAGGCGGCGGAGGGTCTCCATGCCGATGCCGGGGGTGTAGATTTCGATGCCGTTGCGGCCTTTGGCCTTGATGCGGTACATGGCGAGGTCGGCATTTTTGAAGAGGCTGTCGACCTCCTGGCTTTCGGGGAAGATGCTGATGCCGATGCTGGCGGTGACGGTGACGGACTGGCGGCCGAGATGGACGGGCTGGGCGATGGTGTTGAGGATCTTGGTGGCGACGTCCTGGACGCCCCGGGTATCGCGCAGGTCAGAGAGCAGGATGACGAACTCGTCGCCACCCATGCGGGCGACGGTATCGGATTTGCGGACGCAACTGCGGAGGCGGTTGGCTACTTCGCAGAGGAGGATGTCTCCGGCCTGATGGCCGAGGGAGTCGTTGACACGCTTGAAGTTGGCGAGGTCGACCATGAGGACTGCGAGGTTGTCCTGAGAGCGGCGGGCGCGTTCGATGGCGACTTCGAGGCGGTCGCGGAGGAGGGTGCGGGTGGGGAGTCCGGTGAGCTGGTCATGGTGAGCGAGGTGGTAGATGTACTGCTCGGACTGCTTGCGCTCGGTGAGGTCGTAGGAGATGCCCATGTAGCCGATGATGTTGTCTTCGTTGTCTTTGAGCGCGTTGATGGAGAGCTGCACGGGGATGCGAGTGCCGTCCTTGCGGAGATAGGTCCACTCGCGGGAGTCGGGGATTCCCTGCTCTGCTGCGGCACGAAAGACGTGGTGGCCGGGGATGATGGAGTTTCCGAATTCGGAGCTAAGCTGGGCGGCGCGCTGGATGACTTCGGAGGGCTCGTGGAGGAGCGAGACGACATCCTGACCGTACATCTCCTGGGGGGTGTACTGGAGCATGCGCTGGGCGGCGGGATTGGTGGCGGTAATGCGTCCTGTGGTGTCGGTGATGATGGTGGCGAAGGGGGAGCAGTTGACGGTGGCCTGGTTGAAGGCGAGGGCCTGCTTGAGGGTTTTCTGGGCGGCGTACCGTTCGGTGACGTCGGTGGAGGTGAGGGCGACGCCGTCGTTGAGTTTGATGACGCGGACGAAGAGGCGAGCGGGCTGACCATTGGTTTTGAAGACTGGATGCTCGGCTTCGAAGGTTTCCGGCTGGCCAGTGAAGATGACTCGCTTGTAGCGCTCCATGCGGGTGGGGCAGTAGACGCTGGGGAAGGTTTCGTAGAGTTTTTTGCCGAGGAGGTCGTCTTGAGAGGAGTTGAAGAGCTCGGCTGCTTTGCGATTGACGAAGACGAAGCGCAGGTCGACGATGTCGCCTACTTCGTTGTGGACAGCGTCGAACATCATGAAGTTGTCGGTGCTGGACTCGGCTGCTGCGGCGAGCAAGGACTCGGTGTGTTTCCCCTGGGCTGCCTGATCGAGGGTGGTGAGGATGCGGTTGATGGCTGCGGGCAGACCGTAGAGGGTGAGGAGTGCGGCGATGGAGCGGCCAATCTGGACAGTACCGATGAGCCAGTGATGCTGGTCGCGGAAGTGTGCCGAGATGAGTTCGTGATTGACGATTTCGAGAGCGAGGAAGAGACCGAAGGCAGCGGCGACCCAGTTAAGAGAGCGGTCTTTGCGGCGATGGATGGCGATGACCATGGTGGAGAGGGCAAAGGCCAGAAAGGCGGAGCTGGCGATGGCAGCGGAGATACCGATGAGATAGAACCAGGAGTTTGAGGCGTATTCGTGCGGGGCCTCACTGTTTCGGATCAACGGAAATGCGCTGATCGCAATGGAGCCGATAACGTATGCAGCAATCGCGATCTTCCTAGTCCTACGGTCAAGGGGTGACAGCATGTTGGTGGGCCTCGTGAATCTCTGCTAGGCGTCGGTCGTACGGGTTGGCCCAGACTCATCTCAACGAGCAGATGAGGTTTAGAAATTGAGAAACTAGTACGACACCATCAACATTACGATTGGGGGAGGGGCGGGGATATACCGCTTTAGTTGCAAGTTTGAAAGATAGTTTTCACGGAGTAGTTGTTAGCTGGCGGAGATAACGTTCTGGTGCTGTTCGCCGAGGCCGTCGATGCCGAGGCGCATGGATTGGCCGGGGCGGAGGTAGATGGGGGGCTTTTGGCCGAGGCCTACGCCGGGAGGGGTTCCGGTGGAGATGATGTCGCCGGGCTGGAGGCTCATGAAGTGGCTGATGTAGCTGACGAGGTGAGCGACGCCGAAGACCATGGTGGCGGTGGAGCCGTGCTGGTAACGGTGGCCATCTACTTCGAGGAACATGTTGAGCTGCTGGGGGTCAGGGATTTCGTCGGTGGTGACGAGCCAGGGGCCGATGGGGCCGAAGGTGTCGGCGCTTTTGCCTTTCATCCACTGGCCGCCGCGATGGAGTTGGAAGTCGCGCTCGGAGAGGTCGTTGATGACGCAGTATCCGGCGACGTGGGCGAGGGCGTCGTGCTGGGAGACGTATTTGGCAGGCTTGCCGATGATGACGCCCAGCTCTACTTCCCAGTCGGTGGCGGTGGAGTTGCGCGGGATTTCGACGTGGTCGTTGGGGCCGATGATGGCGCTGGTGGCTTTGAAGAAGAGGATTGGTTCGGCGGGGACGGCCATGCCGGACTCTGCGGCGTGGTCGGAGTAGTTGAGGCCGACGCAGATGAATTTGCCGACGTTGGCGACACAGGGGCCGATG
>DAICZO010000443.1 GCA_027311125.1 Acidobacteriaceae bacterium | reverse complement strand
CAAGTATGGGTGGGGGGGGGGCGCGGTCAACCTGTGGTATGCCTGCCGCGACTAGGTAGGGTAGGAATTGTAGGGGCGAGGCTGTAGTAAAGTCCTCGCCCTGGTAAGGGGAAACAGGCCTATGAGCGGCTATACCGGCATTGATGGAGCCACCATCACCGAGGACCAGGTGAGGGATGCGGTCATGCGCGGCATCGCCTTCTCGGTCTTCTTAGAGCAGGTGACGACTGGCGCGGCCAATACCTACGTCGGCATCCAACTGCTCGCCAACAACATCGCGAAGAATATATTGGCGGTGCGGGCAGTGGCAACACAAGGCCAGGCCTTCGGCGTGAACAGGCTCTACCAGGAGATCGGCACAGCCACGGCCGATACGTCGCTCACGGTCGACCTGGTAGCAACCGGCGTGGTGCAGAATGCCGGTGGGGTCGCTGTCGCCTCGGCACTGACCTCCATACTGGGCAGCCCTTCAGGCACAACGAAGGTCGGGACGTTTAGCGGCAAGCAGGTCGCCATAGGCTCTGGCGCGGCCAACGCCATGATCGAGATGCTGACGCAGGGTCACGCACTCTTCATCCCAAAAGGGACGCTCGGCAGTATCTCGCACTTTTCCAAAGTCGTCACGAGCGGCAACGCGGCCAGCGTGTTTCTGTTCTGGATTGAGTTTTAATAGATATGTCCCGGCTGCTTCCAGGCCAGCAGATCATCAACGGCGTCTCGAACTACATCTTTGGCACCAACATGGGCCAGGATGGCACCAATCCGACCGTCGTCCGAAACACGCCGGCGATCCAGGCGCAGGTGAAGGCCGCGAACTTCCAGATTATCCGTTTCGACATTCCATCCGGCAAGGCCAATAGCTGGATCGATGAGACGATGGCGGCGGCTATCGCCTGCGGCTGCCAGCTCTACGGCCTCTTGAGTGGCACCAATCTGTCCTGGAACGAATACGTCATCAGCTACATCGGGAGCCTTTGCAATATCTGGGAGGTGGGCAACGAACCAAACGGTGGGTCTGCTGGCTACCTGACCGGCTCGCAGTATTATACGCAGTGGTGGGCGCCCCAAATCCTGATCTTGCGGGGCCTGGCGCAGGCGGGCAGCGCCTTCATCGGACCAACCATCACCTACCGGGCAGGTGCTTTAGATGGGTCATTCGTCACGGACTGGCTGAACGCCTGCGTGGCATCAGGCAACCCGGCGATGCTGCCGGATGGCGTTTCGTTCCATCACTATCCCTGCACGTCGTTTCCAAGTCAGTCGAGCGCGCCTGCTGCGACGATCTTCGCCAGCGACTATAGCATCATGGATAGCGCCGTGCGTGGGGTACTCGGCTATTCGCTCCCGGTCATCATCAGCGAATGGAACGTGGGCGGTGGCTCGCCTCCACCTGCCTACTGCGACGATCCGACCTTCGTCACGCCCTGGGTGCATACCGCCATCGATACCTTCGCCACCTCCGGATTTGCCGCGGCCATGCAGTTCGAGGCCGGGACCGGCGAAGGCGCGGGCGGTCTTGACTTAATCCAATCGACGGTCGCCGGGTTCCCACCAGGGCCAGACTACCAGCCCATTTGGGACCGCAATATTCACTACCTGCAAACGCAAGCCGTCTCGCTTGTCGGTTCCGGTGCTGGTTCTGACCCGGAAAGCTCGACCGCGTGCAGTCGCGACGGCCTGGTAGAAGCAGACTCGCGAGATGGCCTGGTGATGCAACAAGTTGGCTCGCGGGATGGCGTGGTTCAGGGGCGGCAGGTTGGCTCGCGGGATGGCCTCTCTCCTGAGGCCGACTCGCGGGATGGCCTGGTCGCGCCTGCCGCTGATACGAGCGTCTAAGCGTTTCGATTCGATTCGATGATGTCAGGAAAGGTATACTGAAAAAGATATGAGCATCAGTCCGTGGCCGGTGGGACAGCTCTCGCCGATCAGCATTCCGCTCTCGCAGGAGAGCAAGATCGTCGACCTGACATCGGTGCTGAACAGCCAGGTCAGCGTCAAAATCTATAGCGTCGCGCAGTCGTCATCGAGCGGCGCGCTGGTCTACACGCTGGTT
>DAICZO010000433.1 GCA_027311125.1 Acidobacteriaceae bacterium | reverse complement strand
GCGGCATCAAAGTGTGGCTCACGCGGCCCGTTCTCGTCGATCCACAGATCGCCCAGCAGGTTGGCGATGGCCGCAGGCTGCACGATCGCCACATCGCCCAGTGGCAGGCAGCACACCGCTCGCACCAGTTGCTCAAACTGGCTGGTCGCGCAGGCTCGCTCGCTGGCGTGATAGCTGTTGTGCGGCCGTGGCGCCAACTCGTTCACCAGCAGCTTGCCATCGCGGGTACAGAACATCTCCACCGCCAGCAGACCCTCCAGTTGGAAGGTATCGGCGATCTGCTCCGCCAGCCGGTTGGCCTCGTTCGCCATGGTCTCCGGCAGCGGCGCGGGCATCACACTCCAAGCCAATATCTGATCCTCATGGTGGTTCCACGCCGGGGGATACACCTTCACCTCGCCGGCCGGCGAGCGCGCCACCAGCACGGAGATCTCACGCTCCAGTTCGATGGCCTTCTCCACCACGCCCGGTCCCTGGCCCAGTGCGGCCCATGCCCCGCGCACCTCGTCCTCCGCGTCGGCACCGGGCCGAAAGCCCACCTTGCCTTGACCGCGCCCATCGTAGCCACCGGTAGCGCTCTTGCAGAAACATCGCCCGCCCAGCTCCGCAACCGCGGCACGCACCTCATCCTGCGACCGCACCGCACGATACTCGCCGATGGGGAAGCCATTCTTCCGCAACCAGTTCTTCTGCTCAATCCGATCCTGAATAATCGCCAGCATCGCGCTGCCGGGCCGTACCGGCGCAAAGTTGGCCGCAGCATCCAGACTGGCAATCGAGATCTGCTCGATCTCCAGCGTCACCACATCGCAGCCCCGCGCCAGATTAGCGGCCTCGCGGCTGTCGTCCCATCCAGCTTCAATACATCCATCCACTACAAATCGCGCCGGACAAGCCGGATCAGGATCCAGCACCAGGATCCGGTAGCCCATACCGCGGGCGGCCATCGCCGTCATGCGGCCCAGTTGCCCACCGCCAAAGATGCCAATGGTCGCGCCCGGCAGCAGCGGAGCACACGTCGTCACGTCACGCTGGCTCATGAGCTCACCTCATCATCCGCAACCTCGAGTACCTGTCCCAGCACCTCGTCGCGACGCCCCGCGCGCCACGCCACCAGCTTCGCCCGCAGCGCTTCGTCGGTGGTCGCCAGCATCGCCACCGCCAGCAGTCCGGCGTTCATCGCGCCCGCTGCTCCAATGGCCAGCGTACCCACCGGTATGCCCTTCGGCATCTGCACAATGCTCAACAGGGAGTCCATTCCCTGCAGTGACGTCGCGGCGATCGGCACGCCCAGCACCGGCACCACGGTCTTCGCCGCCAGCATTCCAGGCAGATGCGCCGCACCGCCCGCGCCCGCGATAATCACTCGCAGCCCACGCCCCACGGCCTGCTCGGCGTAGTCGAACAGCAGATCCGGCGTGCGATGCGCCGAGACCACCCGCGCCTCATAGGCCACGCCAAACTCTTTCAACACGTCGACAGCCGCCTGCATCACAGAAAAATCATTGCGGCTGCCCATCACAACTCCCACGACCGGATCGGCATTCATGGCCTCGATTATACGGTTTGCACCATGCCGCTTCCCAGCCCGGCCTACCGGCGCAGATAGTCCAGCGCAAGATGAAAAAACGTCAGCACGATCCCCACCGCGCCCGCCAATCCCTTCAATCGCTGCACCGTCCGCTCCTGCTGGTCGATGCGTTCTTCCATCTGGATTAGCCGCCCCGGCTGGCCAATCCCCATCAACTGCTGCATCTGGCTCTTCAACACACCCAAGTCCGTCAGTACCTGGCCCTCAAACTCCGTCATCACCCACCTCGTCTCTCCGCCCTACACCACCGGCAGATCGGTAAATATTGCGCTGGAAAATCGCGAGTACAGCGGCGGCGTCGAGCCGTCGTACATCCGCACATAGTAGCGCTCCACCTGCGCCTCCCGCGGAATCGAAAAGCTCCGCACCGGGCTGCGCAGCACCAGGTCCTGATCTATATTTGGCCCAAAATCCCAGTCTCTCCGCCGCACCTCAAACCCGCCGCCAGCAGGCGGAGCCGTTCCAGCATCCACCTGCAGCGCGGTCGTCGTCGCGCTCACCAGTTGCAACTGCTGCAGGTTCGCCAGCACGTTGCCTGGTGCGCTCAACGCAGTCTGCGGCAGCAGGGCGTCTGCGGCAATCGTCTCCGACAGCTTCAACCCCAGCCCCTCGGCCCAGTCGTTCGCAAACGCCATCCGATACGTCAGCACCTCCGGCCAGCCATGGCCATCGTCAATCGTCACGCGCCGCACCACCACGCTGGACGTCTGGCCGCTGCTGGTCAGCGCCAGCACATCGCCGGGCCACACATCGGCCGGATTCACCGCCTCATAGGTACCCGCCACTGCCGCCGCACGGCTGGCCGCAAAGCTCAGCACCGCTGCCGCCGCCGTCTCGCAGTCCGCCGTACAACGTGCCACCGGTCGCACCACCTTGCCCAGCCACGCCGCCGAACCCGGCGCTCCGCCTGTCGCCTCCGCAGCCACGCTGGCGGGGTTGTCCAGCCGAGCCACTGCTCGCCTCCGCCCGCGATACAAAACAGTTACAATCTCACCCGCAACAGGACCTCGTCCCGCATAAAATGTAACTCGTCCAGAAGCAGATAGTTTGCAATCCACTCCTTCGCCGGCAATTCCCTGCAGCCGAGTCACCTTCGCCCCACTGGGCAAGGTGCTCACCACCCACGCCGATCCCGTCTGCGTCACCCGGCAGTACCCCATCGTCCCCACCAACTGCACACTGTTAATCGCACCGAAGCTACAGCTCGCCGGTGAGCTCGTCACCGCACCGTCATACAGCACCGTTGCCGGAGTGTTCGAAGCCAGCCCCAGATCCTGCAGCTCAAACACCACCGCCATCGGCGCCGATACCAACCCACCGCCAAACGCCTGGACCACGCCATCCACCATTGCATAGTACTTCTGCTGCACGCGCTGCATCTCCACGCAGTGCAGCCGAATCCGCAGCGTATACGTGTGTCCGCTCAGCAGCGTATACACCGTGCCCACCTCGGCTCCGTTCACCAGTGGTGCTATCACCGTAGACCCCGCGCTCTGCCGCACGTTGTATCCGGCAAAGCAGTTTGCCCGCTGCGTGCTGCCGCTGTACAGCCCGCACACCACACCATCGCAGCCCGCGCCCAGTTGGAGGTTGCCTGCTTCCATCACCAGCGTCCCGCCCAGCTCCACCGCATCGATCGCCATCAGCGTCGTCTGCCCATCTAGGCCGTTGCCGCCGGTCATCGTCAGCCCCGCCGCACTCACGCCCAGGTGCGATCCCGGATCGGCCACCGTCCACACCTGCCGATTGAAGCTGCCCGCGTTGAAGCTCTCCGCAATCAGCCGCGCCGAGTTCGCCGTCGTCCTCGCCTTGTACGGAGCCTCCGCCAGCAGAAACACATTAGTCGTCCCATCGCCCGCAAACGCTTCGCTCACATACTCGGCAGGCTCGATCTCGCCGCTGATCGTCACATCATTGGCCAGCTCTTTTACTGCGGAGGTCTTCAG
>DAICZO010000428.1 GCA_027311125.1 Acidobacteriaceae bacterium | reverse complement strand
GCCTTGAAGCGGGGGTCTGAGTCCCACTTGTCGCCGAGCCTCATCCCGACGTAGGCGAGGGCGTAGCACCAGGGCCAGGAGCCGAGGAAGGTGTAGAGGTGGAAGCGAATCTGGTTCATGCGGGCGATGCCGGCGGGCAGGGCGATGAAGGTGCGGACGACGGGGAGGAGGCGTCCGAGGAGGACGGTGATGCCACCGTACTTGTGGAAGAAGCGCTCGACGCGGTCGAGGTCGTGACGGGTGAGGAGGACGAAGCGTCCGAAGCGCTCGATGGCGGGACGTCCGCCGAGGGCTCCGAGCCAGTAGGCGGGGATGGAACCGAGGTTGCAGCCGATGGCTCCGGCGGTGGCGACCCAGAAGAGTTTGAGCTGGCCGGTGTGGATGAGGTAGCCGGCGAAGGGCATGATGATCTCAGAGGGCAAGGGGATACATGCCGACTCAATGGCCATGAGCAGGGCGATGCCGGCGTAGCCACCTGCGGAGATGACGGCGATGATGAAACTGGCGAGGAGTGTAAGGATGTGCTCAGACATTGATACCGCAGTATAGCGGGATGAGTGTTTGGTGGCGATGAGCTAGCATGGATAGTTGAAGATTGAGGAGAAACAAAAATGTCCGAGAGTGTGACCGCGTCCGCTACCACTGCCCCCACTGCCACCCCTGCCACCGCTGCCGTCACTGGATCGGGACGGCCCGCGAGCAGCTATGGGAGCGCCCCGCATGATCCTTCGAAACCGCCACTGAAGCGGCAGATTGTGTGTTTCAGCTTCTACAAAGTGATGCCGGAGTGGCGTCGTCTGCCGGCGGAGGAGAAGGCTGCGCATAAGGCCGCGTTTGCGGCGGTGCTGACGAAGTGGAACAAGCCGGGTGAGTTTTTGTCGCTGACGTACTCGACGATTGGGACGCGTGGCGATGTGGATATGTGTATCTGGTCGATCGGGTATGCGGTGGATGAGCTGAACCAGATGCGGAGCGAGTTGCTGGGGACGGCGCTGGGCGGGTATTTGAACTCGCCGCATAACTACCTGGCGATGACGAAGCGGTCGCAGTACCAGATTGACCGTGAAGAGGAGAGCGAAGGCGAGGGCCGGGGTGCGATTCGGCCGGGTGGTCAGAAGTACATCTTCATCTATCCGTTCTGGAAGACGCGGCCGTGGTATTTGCTGCCACCGGCGGAGCGAAAGCGGCTGATGGATGAGCATATTCGCGTGGGACTGTTGTATCCGCGAGTGAAGCTGAATACGACGTACTCGTTCGGGATCGACGATCAGGAGTTTGTGGTGGCGTTCGAGACGAATTTTCCGGAGGATTTTCTGGACCTGGTGCAGCAGTTGCGGGAGACGGAGATCAGCATGTTCACGCTGCAGGACACGCCGATCTTCAGTTGCGTGCGGCTGCCGGCGATGGAGATGCTGAACCGCCTGGGGTAAGCGATGACGACGAAGAAAGCGGCAGGAAAGCGGCGGAGTCCGCTGGAACCGGCGCGGGTGGCGGCGATTCTGGCGGAGCTGCGGCGGCTGTATCCGGAGGTGGTGTGCGCACTGCAGCACAAGAATGCGTGGGAGCTGACGGTGGCGACGATTCTGTCGGCGCAGTGCACGGACGTGCGGGTGAACCTGGTGACGCCGGCGCTGTTCAAGGCCTTCCCTACCCCGAAGGCGATGATGCTGGCCTCGTTGCCAGAGCTGGAAGAGCTGGTGAGGACGACGGGATTCTTTCGGAATAAAGCGAAGAATATCCAAGGTGCGGCGCGGGTGGTGGTGGAGGAGTTTGGCGGGAAGGTTCCGGCGACGATGGACGAGCTGCTGCGGTTGCCGGGGGTGGCGCGGAAGACAGCCAATGTGGTTTCGGGCTCGTGGTTTGGAAAACCGCTGGGGGTGGTGGTGGACACGCATGTGTTGCGGCTGTCGCGGCGGCTGGGGCTGACGAAGCAGACGACTCCGGAGAAGGTGGAGCGGGACCTGATGAAGATACTGCCGCAGGAGCGGTGGATACAGTTTTCGCACGAGCTGATCCATCACGGGCGGGCGGTGTGCGTGGCGCGTAAGCCGCGGTGTGGGGAGTGCACACTGGAGCCGCTATGCGAGGCGAAGGATAAGACCTGGAGTTCGCACTAGGAGCCGGAGTTGGTGCGGATGCCGAAGGGCATGTAGGCCGGGCAGACGCGAATGAGTCCAGTGAGCAGAAAGACGACGGCGGGCAGGGCGAGCCAGCGCCAGGGTCCTTGAGCAAAGTACGCTGCGATGAGCAGGCCGATGCCTGCAACAATGCGGATGATGCGGTCGGTCGATCCTACGTTCTGTAGCATGAGGGACTCCTTGTAACGGCACCATGATAGCGCAGGCTGGGTCGTGCTGCAGTGATGGGGCGGTGGGAGGAGTTGGCTAGAGCGCGGCGAAGTGGGTGGTGAGGGTTTGGATGAGCGCGGGGATGGTG
>DAICZO010000427.1 GCA_027311125.1 Acidobacteriaceae bacterium | reverse complement strand
GCAGTTGCTCCTGGATCGACGATTATCAATTCGAATCTATCGAATGCGGGCAGCTCGGCTGGGTTCTTCTCCACGTGTCCGCCGGCTTCGATTTCGCTGACGATTCCGAACTCCACGAACAACACCAGCGTGGTGGTGAATGAGAACAACATTCAGCCGATTACGGCGACGGTGCTAGACACCAATGGCAAGACCCTGACGGGGTTGAAGCTGGAGTATTTGTCGACGACTCCGACGACGCTGCCCTCGGGTGGAGCTGCTTCAGTGACTCCGAGCTTTTCCGGCGCGGGCGTGGTTACGGCGATATGCCTGCCACCGAGCTGCAATCCTGCTCCGTTCAACCAGATCGGACTGTTCGGGAACGGCAAGCAGATTATTTCCAATCCGATTGAAGTGACGACGCCGGGCACCAGTACGACGGTGCTGTACATGGCGAGCACGCAGTCGTTGTACCTGGTTCCGCTGGACTTCAACACGCCAGTACTGGGGACGCCGGTACGGCTGCCGTATGTGCCGACGTCGATGGTGATCAGCAATGACGGCTCGACGATTTACCTGGGGAGCGCGACAGAGTTGATGGTCTTCAACGCACTGACGAATGCGCTGTCGCGGCAGGACCAGTCGGTACAGGGGAATGTGCTGGCGGTTTCGCCGGACAATACGACCCTGGTCATTGCCGATCCGATTCGTCAACTGGTGTATTTGTATTCCGCCGCGGGCGGCATACAGACGCAGTATGGCGGCGTTGCGACGCGGGCACAGTTCACGCCGGATAGCCAGACGGTGTACATCACGGCGGGCAACCAGCTTCTGGTTCACTCGACGTTTACGGGCTGGGCGAGCATCTCTGGATCGACGCTGCCTGCGCTGGCTACTCCGGTAACGGATGTGGCGGTGACGGTACCGAGCACGGGAGCCTTCTTTGCGGGAGCGACGACGACTGCGCGCGCGGATTGCCCGTTGACGACCGTGACCAATACCAACGGGGTGCAGACGACGACGAACGTGTTCTATCCGGATGCCGGAGTGGTGGGTCCGCCCAGCGATCGGGTGGCTGCGACCAACGACGGGAAGCACGTTCTGGGAGCGACGGTGACGCCGACAGCTACTTTGACGGACCTGAATGTGGGAGTTCCGGTTGGAGCTTGCCCTGCGAATGGTGGTTTGACATTTACGGCAACACCGATTTTGACATCGGTACTGCCGGGCGTGACGGCGACCAGCATCACGGGCGTACTGACGTCGTCTGACTCGAGCACAGCGTTCGTGACCTACACCGGTACGGGTGGCGTAGTGCCGCAGTACAACCCGGCGGTGAGTGGTGCGGGAACGTTGAGCAACGTGACACTTTCGGGCAGCGCGGTTGCGCCGGTGATCGGCGTTTTCAGCTCCGATAACACGACGTTCTACGTTGGGACGACGGGCGATAACCAGGTACACATCCTGACGAAGGGTGCGACGGGGTTTGTCGATACGACGACGCCGATCGCTCCGAAGCTGCCGGATGCGAATGGCAACATTGTGGTTCCGAACCTGCTGGTTCAGCGTCCACGCAAGCTGACATAACGCTGGTGGCGTAATAAAGGCCCTCTCTGCGGAGAGGGCCTTTGTGTTTGTGGATCGGTGCGGAGGAGGCTAGAGGGCGAGACGTTTTTTGAGTAGCTCGCGAGCGATGGCATCGAGGACACCATTGAGGAAGTGGATGGACTCGGGAGCGGCGTAGCGACGAGCGACCTCGAGCGACTCGTTGATGATGATGGGGCCGGGCGTTTTCGGGTAGCCGAGCATTTCTGCGATAGCGGTGCGGAGGAGGTTGCGATCGACGACCGGCATGCGCACGATGCGCCAGTTCTGGGAGTGCTGCTCGATGATGGCGTCGATCTCTACGCTGCGGGTGGTGGCGATGCGGAAGAGGTCCTCGGCAAAGCCTCGGGTCTCGGCGTCGACATCGTCGCGGGAGGGCCAGAAGAGTTTGCTGACCTGTTCGGGTGACTGTTTGCCGAGATCTCCCTGGAAGAGCATCTGCATGGTGAGTTCTCGTGATTTGCGGCGTGTACCCATTATTTGTCCTGCTGGCTTTCTTTTGGGGCTAATTTGCGGTGGATGGATACCATTTCGATGGCAGCGATGGCGGCTTCGAAGCCTTTGTTGCCTGCTTTGAGGCCGGCGCGGTCGAGTGCCTGTTCGAGGGTTTCGCAGGTGAGAACACCGAAGGCGTGGGGCACACCAGTCTCCTGCTGAGACTGGCCGATACCGCGGGCGACCTCGTTGTAGATGGCTTCGTAGTGGGCGGTCTCTCCACGGAGGAGGCAGCCGAGGGTGATGATGGCGTCGACCTTGCCGGATTCTGCGATGGCGCGGGCGGCGGAGGGAATCTCCCAGGCGCCGGGGACGCGGATGATCTGGATGTCTTGCTTGCTGGCTCCGCTGCGGTGGAGCGCGTCGAGCGAGCCCTGGAGGAGGCGATCGGTGATGACGGTGTTCCAGCGGGTGGTGATGACGGCAAACGACATACCAGCAGCCGAGAGATCGCCCTCGATGGCGATGGGCTGGTTGTGGAGCGGGTTTTCCGACTGCCAGAAGCCTAACGTGAGGTCTTCGCCGAGTTTGACGGTGAAGAGACGGGAGTTCCAGTGGGTGAGTTCGGGCGCGGTGAGGCGGGCGGCGATCTCTTCGGAACGATAGCTGAGGAGCATCCACTGATGGATGGCAGCGTGGATGTGATCCAGTTGGGTGGTTTCGATGAGTAGCGGCGGGACGGCAGGGGGAAGTCCGGTGACGATTTCGAGATTGCCGATGGGTGCGAGAAAGGCTGCGCCGCGACCGGTGGCGTCTTGCCAGCCCTTGCCGGGCTCGAAGCCAAGGGCGCTGAACAGTCCAGCGAGTTGATCGAAGTCGCTGGCGGAGGGGATGGCGTGAACGAAGGTGATTCCCTTAATCATAGTTTTCCGTGTAGCTTCATCTTCGATTGTATCGTCTGGAGTTGCATGAGAGGGCGGGAGGCTGGGATGACTTACGAGACGTTGTTGTGCGAGGTGAATGAGGCAGTAGCGACGGTGACGCTGAACCGGCCGAAAGTGCTGCATGCTCTGAATAGTCAGGTGTTCGACGAGTTGGAGGCGGTGTTTACCGAGTTGGCCGCGGATGCCGCGGTGCGGGTGATTCTGCTGACTGGAGCTGGGGAGAAGGCGTTTGCCGCGGGCGCGGATATCAACGAGATTGCAGCGACGGATGTGGTCTCCGGCGAGGCCAAGGCGCGGCGGGGGCAAGGGGTTTTGCGGTTGATAGAGACCTGCGGGAAGCCAGTGATCGCGTGCGTGAACGGATTTGCCCTGGGCGGCGGTTGCGAGTTGGCGATGGCGTGTACGCTGCGGATTGCGAGCGTTACGGCGAGGCTGGGGCAGCCGGAGGTGAAGCTGGGACTGGTGCCGGGATATGGCGGGACACAGCGACTGCCACGGCTGGTGGGGCAACCTGCGGCACTGAAGCTGCTGCTGACGGGAGAGATGATTGGCGCGGAGGAGGCGCTGCGGATTGGGCTGGTAGATGAGGTGGTAGCGGCGGAGCGGCTGATGGCGCGGGGGATGGAGATGGCACGGACGATGGTGGCGATGGCTCCACTGGCGGTGGCAGGATGCCTGGAGGCGGTACGGCGTGGGAGCGAAGTGGGATTAGAGGAGGCGCTGGGGGTGGAGGCGGAGATCTTTGGACGGTTGTGCGGGAGCGAGGACAAGGCGGAAGGGACGCGGGCGTTTCTGGAGAAGCGAGCGGCGGTTTGGGCGGGCCGGTGAGGATTGGTATGCTGAAGGAGGGTATGACACAGTTGACACATGATCTTGGTGAAGTTCGCTTGAGCCGGAGTTTGTTCCCTTCCCTTTGCGTTGCGTTGGTGCTGGTGGGAGGGTTGAGCGGCTGCACGCGCAGTACTGCTCCTGCGGCGATGCAGTCGGGGAGCAATGCGGCGGCGCAGCAGCAGGCGCTGGAGGAGACTCGGCAGCAGTTGGAGTTGATTCCTCCGCCATCGAAGATTCGGTACATGGCGGTGCGGAGTTTGTCGTCGTGGGAGAACCCTTACCTGACGGTGCAGGACGGTATGGTGACGCTGCATGTGCTGATGGCCGATGCCAATACCAGTGGGCTGGGTGAAGGTGGGATGCTACGGCCGATGGGAGCGCGGCGGCAGGACCTGAATGTGCGGTTGAGCGAGTTGACCGCAGCGTTGAACGCGATTCCGGCGACGGCGTGGCCGTATGGCCGGGTGATTGCGGTGGAGGAGGCTCATGAGATTCCAGCGAGTGCCCGGCCGCAGGTGCGCCGCAGCATGGAGGCCGTGATGAAGACGCTGAGCGATGTTGGCGTGGTGGTGTATGAGTGGAATGAAGGCGCAGCTGGGGCGAAGTAAGCCGGTGAGGTTGCGCTAGTATTCAGGAATCCTGTTGCAACATACTTTGGCTTGCTGAGCGGACAACGACCTTGCATACAACGGCACTTGTAGTCTTCTGCTTTTTCTTTGCGCTGGTGACACTGGCGGGATTCTGGGCGGCGCGGTGGCGGAGGCCAGCGGCGGGGATGGCTTCGCTGGAGGAGTGGGGGCTGGCCGGGCGCAGCTTTGGGACCTGGGTGACGTGGTTTCTGATTGGCGGCGACCTGTACACGGCGTACACGGTGATTGCGGTTCCAGCGGCGCTGTATGGTGCCGGAGCGATGGGCTTTTTTGCGGTGCCGTACGCGATTATTGCTTATCCGTACATGATGCTGGTGCTACCTCGACTGTGGACAGTATGTCACCGTCATGGTTACATAACGTTTGCCGACTTTGTGAGCGGGCGGTATGGGAACCGGTGGCTGACGGTGGCGATTGCGCTGACGGGCGTGCTGGCGCTGATGCCGTATATTGCGCTGCAACTGGTGGGGATGCGGGTGGTGATCGGCGCGCTGGGCGTGCATGGGGAGTGGCCGCTGGCGGCGGCGTTTGTGATTCTGGCGGCGTACACGTATTCGAGTGGGCTGCGGGCGCCGGCGGTGATAGCGATCGTGAAAGATGTGATGCTGTATGTGATGGTGCTGGCGGCGCTGATTATTCTGCCATGGAAGCTGGGGGGCTATGCGCATGTGTTTGCGGTGGCGAATCAAGCGCTGGGGGCGCACTCGCCAGCGGCGACGATCTATCTGCGGCAGGGACAGTTTCTAGGGTATTCGACGCTGGCGCTGGGGAGCGCAGTGGCATTGATGCTGTATCCGCATACGGCGACCGCAGTGCTGAGCGCGCAGAGTGCGAAGGTGGTGCGAAGGAACGCAGCACTGCTGCCCGCATATAGCTTTTTGCTGGGGCTGATTGCGCTGCTGGGGTACGTTGCGCTGGCTGCGGGCGTGGTGACGAAGGATACGAGTTCGGCGGTGCCGCTGCTGTTTTTGAAGATGTTTCCGGAGTGGTTTGCGGGGTTCTGTCTGGCGGCGGTGGCGGTGGGAGCGCTGGTACCGGCGGCAATCATGTCGATTGCAGCATCGAACCTGTTTACGCGCAATCTGTATGGAGAGTTTATGCGTCGGAAGATGCTGCCTGCGGAGGAGTCGGGGATGGCGAAGGTGGTGAGCCTGGTGGTGAAGTTTGGGGCACTGCTGTTTGTGCTGCGGCTGCCGGCACCGTATGCGATCGAGATGCAGTTGCTGGGGGGGATTTGGATTGCGCAGTTGTTTCCGGCGGTGGTGGTGGGAGTGTTTACGCGTTGGCTGAACCCGTGGGCGCTGCTGGCGGGATGGGCTGCGGGGATGGCGAGTGGCACTGGAATGGCGTGGGCAATGGGGTTGAAGAGCTCGGTGTATCCGCTGCATGTGTTTGGGGGGGTGTATCCGATGTATGCTGCGGTGCCGGCGCTGGTGCTGAATCTGGTTGTATCGGTGGTGCTGACGGTGGTGTTTCGTATGGCAAAGATGGATGCGGGGACGGATAGTACGGACCCGTCGGCTTATGTGGGGTAGGGCGGGATGGTTGACACCCCGGAAGCTAGCGGAAGCATCTTAGAAACAAGGAACCGGGAACGAGAAGCAAAGAACGGGAGGAGTTACGGATGGACGAGATGAAGGGTGCAGAGTATGGGGTGGAGGGTGGAGGCGAGATGACGAAGTCGCTGGTGAAGGGGATGCTGGCGGGACTGATTGGCGGGCTGGTGGCGACGGCGGCGAAGTCGGTGGTGGAGAAGATTTATCCGCCACATGCCGCGGGTACTGCAGAGCCGGAG
>DAICZO010000424.1 GCA_027311125.1 Acidobacteriaceae bacterium | reverse complement strand
ATGGGCGGTGGCTGGGTAGCAGGTGGAAGAACGATAAACGGCGAGGTGGACATGGTGGGCGGCACTCTCCAACGCGGACGGCAGGGTTTGGATGTGATCTTACTTGGCTGTGGAGGGTTATAGAAGAGTTCTCGCCAAGGGTGTTGGTTGGGGCTATACTGGGCGCGAAACGGTATGGGTCAACACTCTGAATCCGTGATGCGTGCTGAGGGCGTGTGGTGCCGATGGAAGTCGCACCAGATGCCGAGCGCGGCGTTGCGTCTGCTGCCGACGCAGACGCGGCCCAGCCTGTTTGGCGACTAGCCGAGGCGTACTTTCTTCTCACTGATTTTGCCTGCAATGGAGCGATGGTTTTGGTTTGCTGCGTGATGGAGCGTGGTGGACGGAGTGCCGATGCAGGCGGCTGGCGATTGCTGGCTGGAGACGACAACTACTCCTGATGGACGTGAAGGCGAGGATGACGATGGCAGTGATGAATGCGGTTTCGATACGGACGGTTAGCGATGCGGTGTATGGGGAGTTTGGCCCGAAGCTGAAGGGCGTGCTGCCGGGCGAGCACGCCAAGGCGATGATTGCGCGGGATGATCGGTACATGTCGCCGAGCTACACGCGGTCGTATCCGCTGGCGATGAAGCGGGGGCGCGGGACGCGGGTGGAGGATGTGGACGGCAACGAGTTTCTGGATTTTTCCGCAGGGATTGCGGTGGTTTCGACAGGACATTGTCATCCGGAGGTGGTGGCGGCGATTCAGAAACAGGCAGGTGAGTTTCTGCATATGTCGGGCACGGATTTTTACTATGAGGGGATGGTGGCGCTGGCGGAGCGGCTTTCGGCGGTGGCCCCGATGGCGGGACCGCACCGGTTTTACTACGGTAACTCGGGTGCAGAGGCGGTGGAGTGCGCGCTGAAGCTGGCGCGGTATCACACGGGGCGGCAGAATGTGATTGCGTTTCTGGGGGCGTTCCATGGACGGACTATGGGGGCGTTGTCGCTGACGGCGTCGAAGCCCCAGCAGCGGCGGCGGTTCGCTCCGCTGGTGCCGGGCGTGACGCATGTGCGTTATCCCTATGCGTACCGTGGCTGTGCGGGCGGGCCGCAGGCTGAGGAGGCGTTTGCGCTGGGATGTGCGCGGTATATCGAAGAGAAGCTGTTCAAGACGGTGCTGGCTCCGGAGGAGGTGGCGGCGATCTTTGTGGAGGCGATCCAGGGCGAGGGTGGATACGTGGTGGCTCCGACGGTGTTTATGCAGGAGCTGCGGCGGATCTGCGATAAGTACGGGATTCTGCTGGTGGTGGACGAGGTGCAGAGCGGGGCGGGGCGCACGGGCAAGTGGTGGGCGGTGCAGCACACGGGAGTGGAGCCGGACATCATCTGCATTGCTAAGGGCATTGCGAGCGGGATGCCGCTGAGCGTGTGCATGTCCAAGGCGGAGGTGATGGATTGGAAGCCGGGGTCGCATGCGTCGACGTATGGGGGAAATCCGGTGGCGATTGCAGCGGCGCTGGCGACGATGGATGTGATTGAGCATGAGGGTCTGTCCAATGCAACGCACGTTGGCGGGCTGATGCAGGAGCGGCTGAAGACGTGGCTGAGCAAGTACTCGATTGTGGGCGATGTGCGTGGACGCGGGCTGATGATCGGGGTGGAGATTGTGAAGGATCAGACGACGCGGGATATGGCAGGGGAGTGGCGCGACCGGATTGTGGATCTGGCGTTTGAGCGCGGCGTTCTGCTGCTGGGCTGTGGCGAGACGACGATTCGTCTGGCTCCGCCGCTGATTGTGAAGGCGGAGGAGGCGATGATTGCGCTGGATGTGCTGGAGGAGTGCGTGGCGATCGTGGAGCGGGAGCAGCGGGGAGCGTAGGTGGTTTTGCCGGGCAGGGCTGCACTGGGCCGCGAGTTGAGTGGTTCTGGTACAGCCGGGCCGGGCTGCGTTGTTGCTAGGGCGTGGGTGCGAGGCGCTGGCGCCAGATATCGAGCAGTGACTGGGCGAGGGCGTAGGCGATGGGGCCGAGGATGAGGCCGCTGATGCCGAAGACGAGGACTCCGCCAAGGATGGAGAAGAAGATAGGAATGGTGTGGAGGCGGAGTTGTGTGCCGACCATGACGGGGTAAAGGACGTTATCGAGGGTGCTGATGATGAGCGTGCCTACGGCCATGAGGATGGTGGCTTGGATCCAATGATGGGTGAGCGCCAGGTAGATGGCGACGGGGACCCAGACGACGAAGGCTCCGAAGGATGGGATGATGGCGGCGAAGGCGGTGGCGGCGCCAAGCAGGGTGGCAGCGCCGGGAAGTCCGATGAAGGCGAAGACGATGCCTGCGACGATTCCCTGGATGGCGGAGACGACGAAGTGACCCATGACCGTGGCGCGGATGGTGTCGACCAAGCGGGAGAAGAGGTGGTCAGTCTCGCGTGGGCTGAGTGGTACGAGGGCGCGCAGCGAGGTGAGGGCGAGGTCGCTGTCGCGATAGACGAAGAAGAGCACGAAGAGCATGATGACGATCTGGGTAAGCGCACCGACGGAGCCGGCGAGTAGTGCGCCGATGTGCGCGGTGAGGAAGCCGGCGGATTTATCGAAGGCCTGGCTGGGGGTGACGTTGTCGAGGGAGAACTGGACGATGGCGTCGATGCGAGGGGAGTGATCGAGAAACTGCTCCAGTGAGCGTTGGGCGGTGCCGCTCTGAACGGCTTGAATGGCGGCGAGGATGCGGTAGCCAAAGCTTTGGGCGAGCAGGAAGGTGGGCCCGATGATCCCGAGGGTGACGAGCGCGACACTGGCGGCGGCGGCGATGGAGGGAGAGCGGAGGCGCGCGGTGATCCAGCGGTGGGGATGGTAGGTGACGATGGCAAGGACGATGGCTCCGGTGATGGCGGGGAGGAAGGGCTGGAGCATGCGCAGGCAGAGGTAGACGGCTGCGATGGTGAGAAGGAAGAGGGTGAGACTCTTCCAGCCGAATCCTGGGTCGGCCGATGGGGGATGAGGTGTGGGCTCTGCGATGTGCTGGTCTGAGGGGAGATTCATGCGGATGCCTCGACGGTGTGGGTGGCTGCGGATGGATGGTGGTTGCGGCGGCGACGGATCCATTTTGCGAGTTCGCTCACCCATACGATACTGCTTGCGACGGCGAGGCAGAGAGCCCAATCGTGGCGGGTGAGGGTGACGACTCCGAAGGCGCGTTGCAGGATGGGGACGTGGAGCAAGGTGAGTTGCAGAGCGATGGAGACGAGGATGGCCGCCCAAAGCCAGCGATTGCGGAAGAGGCCGACGAAGATGGAGTCGGACTCCGAGCGGGCGCTGAGGGCGTTGGCGAGTTGGAAGAGCATGAGGGTGGTGAAGGCCATGGTGCGCTGATGGACGATGGAGTGCTGCGG
>DAICZO010000417.1 GCA_027311125.1 Acidobacteriaceae bacterium | reverse complement strand
TCATAAACTCCGCATTCCGCAAACTCGTCAACGGCCAGATCCCCGCAATCACCGGTATCCGAAAGCTCTCAATCCGCTTCAGAAAATCCTCCAGCAGCCGCAGATCAAACACTGGCTGCGTAATCGCATACTCCGCCCCGGCCTCAACCTTGTACGCAAACCGCCGTATCTCCTGCTCAATATCCCCCACCCCTGGGTTCGCCGCCACCGCAATCGTAAACCCCGTCGACTCCCCGATCGAGTTCTTCCCAATGTCCAGCCCATGGTTCAGGTTCCGCACAATGTTCACCAGCCCAATCGCATCCACGTCGAACACCGCTGTCGCATCCGGATAGTTCCCCAGCTTCGGCGGATCGCCCGTCAGGCACAATACATTCTTCAGCCCTATCGACGACGCACCCAGCAGATCGCTCTGGATGCTCAACACATTCCTGTCCCGGCACGTGTAGTGCAGTATCGTCTCGATCCCCACCTGCTGCTGTATCTGCACGCACAGGCTCTGCGCGCTCATCCGCGCACTCGCCCGCGGAGAGTCCGGCACATTAATCGCATCCACCCCCAGCCGATGCAACTGCTTCGCGCCCTCCACCTCCTTCGTGCAATCGATCCCCTTCGGCGGAACAATCTCCACCATCGTGCAAAAATCCCCCGCCGCAATCATCGCCCCAATCTTCGATCGCTCCGCCAGCGGCGCCGGCTGCACACTCCCAAACACCTCCGCCGACCCCTTGCTCTCCTTGCCTTCTCCGACCTCGCTCCGGCTCGCGACCCCTTGCACCTCCACCGCGCGCAACGCACTCTTCATCGCCCGCGTGTAGCTCGGCGTCGTCCCGCAACAGCCCCCCACAAACGTCACACCCGCCTTCACAAACTTCCGTGCAAAACTCGCCATATACTCCGGCGAAGTCAGATACAGCGTCCGCCCTTCCACCGCCCGCGGAATCCCCGCATTCGGCATCGCCGCCAGCGGCAACTCCGTCACCGCCCGCATCCGTTCAATCACGCTCAGCACCGTCGCCGGTCCCGCGCTGCAGTTGCACCCCACCGCATCCGCGCCCCACTCCGTCAGCTTCACCGCCGCCGTCTCGGCCGAGGCACCATCCAGACAGTTCCCTTCCTCATCCACCGTCATCATCACAATCACCGGAACCCCCGGTGCCTGGCTCTTCGCCGCCAGAATCGCCTGCTCCGCCTCCGCCAGCGACGTCATCGTCTCAATCACCAGCAGGTCCGCACCCACACCCGGACCACCCTCCATCAGCGCCTGCACCTGCTCTTCAAACGCAGCCCGCGCCTCATCCAGACCCACCTTACCCAGTGGCTCCAGCCGCACCCCCAGCGGTCCCAGTGCTCCCGCCACAAACGCATCCGAAGCCTGCTTCTCCCGTATCTGTTCCACACACTCCCGCGCCAGCTTCACTCCCGCCAGGTTGATCTCGCGCACCTTGTCCCGCAGACCATAGTGCTCCAGCCGAAACCGGTTCGCGCCAAACGTATTCGTCTCCACCACCTCCGCGCCAGCCTGCAGATACTCCGCATGGATCGCCCGCACCAGCTCCGGCTGCGACACATTCAGCTCGTCATAGCAACGATTGATAAAAACCCCACGCGCGTACAGCATCGTTCCCATCGCCCCATCGCACAACACCGGCGTCCGGCCCGCTCCCGCTTCGCCCGTAGCACCCGTAAACAGCCGCTTTACCCCATCGCCAACACGTGTCATCGTCATCCTCGCCAGTCGCCGTGCTGCGCTTCCAGCCGGCCCGGCATATCTCATCATCCTAAGCCACCCCCGCCACCCGCACCAACCTCCCTAACCC
>DAICZO010000413.1 GCA_027311125.1 Acidobacteriaceae bacterium | reverse complement strand
CCAGGGAACCACCGTCATCGGCTCCGTCACCAGCTCCAAACCAGCCCGTCGCTTTGGACGCACCGGAGCACTCCAGTTCGACTTCCGCCAACTGGTCCTGCCCACTGGCACCAGCCAGAACGTCACCACCATCGTCACCGGCGTCGACTCAGCCTCCTCCGAGGCTCTCGCCATGTCCTCCGAGGGCAAAGTCGAGCCCAAGCCCAAGGACAAAATCCTCCTCCCCCTCCTGCTCATCAACCTCGCCTCCCGACCCCTCGATCAGGAAGGTGGCGCACTCCACCAGGCAGGCAAAAACGGTGCCGCCTCCAACAGCCTCGGCCTCGCTGGTTTCATCATCGGCATCAGCGCACAAGCTCCCAACCTAGCCACCGGCATCGGTGCCTACGGCGCAGCACTCGCCATCTACGACGGCTGGATCAAGCGCGGCGCCGAAGTCGAGTTCGCCCGCGATACCCGCATCGTCCTGCAAACCACCCCGCGCCACGCCAGCAAGCTCAGCGACGCCACCCACTAGCCTCACCTACAACCTCTACTCCCACTCAATCGTCCCCGGCGGCTTCGACGTAATGTCGTACACCACCCGGTTGATCCCCCGCACCTCGCTCACAATCCGGCTCGAGATCGTCCGCAAAACCTCATACGGCAGCGGAGCCCAATCCGCCGTCATCCCGTCTTCGCTCTCCACCGCCCGCACCGCGCACGTATTCGCGTACGTCCGCTGGTCGCCCATCACCCCCACGGACTTCACCGGCAGCAGCACCGCAAAGCTCTGCCACACCTTCCGGTACAGCCCAGCCTTTTTGATCTCGTCCACCACAATCTGGTCGGCCTCCTGCAGAATCGCCACCCGCTCCGCCGTCACCTCGCCCAGAATCCGCACCGCCAGCCCTGGCCCCGGGAACGGTTGCCGTTCAATAATCTCCTCCGGCATCCCCAGATCCCGACCAATCCGCCGCACCTCGTCCTTGAACAGGTCTCGCAGCGGCTCTATCAGCTTCAGCTTCATATCCGCTGGCAGCCCGCCCACATTGTGGTGGCTCTTGATCGTATGCGAAGGCCCATGCACGCTGCTCGACTCGATCACATCCGGATACAGCGTCCCCTGCACCAGCCAAGCCACCTCTTCGCCCGCACTCTTCTCCGCCTCGAAGATCTTCTTGGCCTCGTCGTCAAACACCGCGATAAACTCGTTCCCAATCACCTTCCGCTTCTGCTCCGGATCGGTCACTCCCGCCAGCTTGGCCAAAAACCGCTCGCTCGCATCCACCGCCACCACATTCAGGCCCAACTGCTCCCGCATCGTCGTCTGCACCTTCGCAAACTCATCCTTGCGCAGCACCCCGTTGTTCACAAAAATACACGTCAGCCGGTCCCCAATCGCCTTCGCCACCAGCACCGCCGCCACCGACGAGTCCACCCCACCGCTCAGCCCGCAGATCGCATGACCACTCCCCACCTGCGCCTTCACCCGCTCCACCGTCGTCTGGATAAAGTGTTCCGGCGTCCAATCCGCCGCCGCACCACAAATATCCACCACAAAATTCTTCAGCAGCTCCATCCCCTGCCGCGTGTGCGCCACCTCCGGATGGAACTGCACCGCCCAGATCCGCCGCGCCTCATCCGCAATCCCCGCCACCGCATTCGCCGTCTGCGCCGTCAACACAAAACCCTGCGGCAGCGTCTTCGCCTCGTCCCCATGCGACATCCACACATCCATCGCCTGCGGCAGCCCGCGAAACAGTGGAGTCTCCACCACCACATTCACCTGCGCATGGCCATACTCCCGCGCCGGAGCCGGCTCCACCTTCCCCCCCAGATGATGCGTAATAAACTGCAAGCCATAGCAGATACCCAGCACCGGCACTCCCATCGCCAGCACCGCCGGATCAGCCTTCGGAGCATCCACGTCATACACCGACGACGGCCCACCCGAAAGAATCACACCCTTCGGCTTCAGCGCCCGCACCTGCTCCAGAGAAACCGTGCAGGGCAGCACTACAGAAAATACGTTGAACTCACGAATACGCCGCGCAATCAACTGCGTATACTGCGATCCAAAATCCAGAATGACTATCGTTGAAGTGTCCACACCTTAAGTGTAAATGCCACCGGCAACCCCATCGATCTCATCTCTGCCGAATCTCTAGCTGGGGTCTTTCTGCCGCGTACTTTGCACCCCGGTCACAATCCCCACGCCAGCCAGAATAATCACTCCAGCCACGATGTAGCTCTGCGGAATATGCAGCAGGTGCGCCAGGTAGGCCACGCCCGCAATCAAAATAAGGTAGCCAACCGCGTAAATTCCAAAGGACATAAGCTCTCCCGCCAGCACCCCTTCAGGGGCATACTTCGGTAAGATGCCGAATCCTCCCTACTCAGCCGGAAAACTTTCTCCCGCCTCAAAAGCCCGCCACAACTCCAGATATCCCATCAACCGCGCCACATGGAAAAAGTCCGATCCCAGCAAATACAGCACCGCCACCCCTGCCCACCACCACGCCAGAAACTCCGGCGTCGTCACTCCGCTAAACGGCACCGGCGTCGCCGAAAACACCATCGCCAGCACCACCAGCGCAATCTTCACAATCCCCAACACCAGGTTCACTTCCACCAGCTTCGACCGCACCACCCCCAGCCGAAACGCCGCACGCAGACTCCTCACCACCCCCGTATCCCGCAGCATCGCCAGCAGCGGAGCCACGGAAAACACCCAGCTCACCCCTGCCCACAACACAAACAACCCCAGCGTCGACACAATCGACAGCGCAAAATACAACACCAGGTTCGGCTCCCCAC
>DAICZO010000408.1 GCA_027311125.1 Acidobacteriaceae bacterium | reverse complement strand
GGATTTTGATTGAGCGGGTGCTGCCTGGAGGCGCGGCGGAGCGTGCCGGGCTGAAGGGCGGGACGCAGCGGGCCTATCAGGGGAACACGCCGGTGATGCTGGGTGGGGACCTGATTGTGGGACTGGATGGGCAGGAGATTGCAAGTCCGCAGGATTTGTCCGCAGCGATGAACGCACACCGCGCGGGAGATACGGTGACGCTGACGGTGTTCCGTGGACGGAAGAAGCTGGACGTAAAGGTGACGCTGGGGGATGCGAAGGACCAGCAGTCGATGGGGCAGCAGACTTAGAGCGGCTGCTCGGTGTGGCGCAGGTAGCGGCGTCCCTGGGTGGTGTAGTGGCCGCTGAGGACGCGGGCTATGGCTTCAGGATAGGCCTGATGCTCTTGCTGGAGGATGCGGATGGCGAGGGTGGCGGCGGTGTCTGCGTCGTCGACGGCTACGGTTCGTTGGAGGATGATGACACCGTGGTCGACGGCTTCGTCGACAAAGTGGACGGTGCAACCTGCGACTTTTGCCCCGTAGTCAAAGGCCTGATGCTGCGCGTCGAGGCCGGGGAAGGCGGGCAGCAGCGAGGGGTGGACGTTGAGGATGCGCTGGGGGAAGGCCTGCACGAAGACGGGCGAGATGATGCGCATATAGCCAGCGAGGCAGACGAGATCGACCTGATGCTCGCGGAGCGCTGCGATCATGTCGGCATCGTGCTCGGCGCGTTTGCGGCCTGCGGAAGGGATACAGAGGGTGGGTAGGCCGAGTTCGCGGGCAGCGGCGAGTCCAGGCGCATCGGGAAGGTTGGAGAGGACGATGGCGATCTGGGTGTCGGGGAGGCGCTGGTCGCGGATGGCGGCGGCGATTGCGAGGAAGTTGGAACCTCTGCCGGAGAGGAGAATGCCTAGGCGATGCATGGGTATGTTCCTGACTTGATTGTAGGGTACGGGTTGCGCTGCGGTAGAGGGCGTTGGGTTCGCTATAGATCGAGGATGGGGGCTTCGGGCAGGGTGTCTTGATTGATGCTTGCGCCAAGTTGGGTGAGGGTCTTGCGATTCATGGTGCGGAGGAATTCGAGGTTTTCTTCAATTTCCGCATCGTTGGCGCACAAGGGGTGTGGTGCGGGGATGAAGGTGACCTGGATGGAGTTGTCGGGTAGCCGCTCGGCCCACTGAAAGATGACGAAGGCGTTGACCATACCGGCGACGCGAAGGACCTGCGAGGAGAGCGGGCCGAAGAGTTCGGTATCGGCGAGGCAGGCGACGGACTTGCCTTGTGTGAGGGCGGTTCTGACCTTGGTGAGGACGCGTTTGTCGGCGGAGATGGCCTTGACGCGACGGCGGAGACCGGGGACGACGAATTTATCGCCTTCGACGATCTTACCGGGGTGGGCCACGATGTAGTCGAGGGTGTAGCCGAGGTCGAGCAGGGCGCGGAGCGGGACCTCGACGAGGGGCAGGTGGGTCCAGCAGTAGAGGACTCCGTGGCCGGGTTTCTGCTGGGCGAGGATGTCGACCTGGCTGGGCTTCCAGGGGATGTCGTATTCGCCCCAGAAGGTGAGCGCGCGCATCCAGTTGTCGAGCATGAGGGCTTCGGTGAGGGGTCCGCTGGTTCCGACGCGTGGGCCGAGCTTTCTGTGGAGGCTGCTGGCAAAGACTGCAAATCGGTACCAGTGCCGCGCGGGTAGAAGGGCGGCCACGATGCGAGCACGCCGCGAGAGCGGAACAAGGCTGGCGATACCTTTGAGTGATCTGCCTACCATTTGACGCAGCAACCGATCACCTCTTGATATAAAACACGATCTGCAAAAAGTATGGGCCCAATCCAGGAGTTGACGCTTCCTGATGTTCTCTCTGCTGATGATAACGAATGCTACTACTTACCGTGTTCGCAGCGTGGATACCCCGGGAGCGATTTTGCAAGGGGGTGATATTTCCAGGGCGCTTAGGTTACGCGAAAGGGGTGGTGGTGGGCCTTTTGAAGTTATCGATTGTGGAGAGCGCAGCTAACCCGAAGGGGCTGACCCTCATCAGAATGCGTAAAGGCAACTGGAACACTTTGGTGCAGGCATTCGTTTGATCTTGGTGGAACGAGATGAGTTTGTTGGCCACGAGGTTGGTGGCTGGTTTTGAATTTGAATTTTGGGGGATGAAATGATGAAACGACTTGCGGCTGTATTGGGAGTAGTAGTTTTAGGAGTCTCATCCGGGACGATCTGGGCGGATGGCATGGGGTTGTCGGTGCAAGGAATCCTGACGACGACTGGGAATACCAATTACTTTGACAGTGCCAACGGAGCAGTACCGTCGGGCTATGGCAACAGCATGACGAATGGCACGGCGGTGATCGGGCCGGGCGTTGAGTTTGCCGCGACGAACCACGAGGATCTGTTGACGGTAGATTTCACGGGGTCGACAGTTACGATAACGGACACATGCGTGGGAGGTGGCTGTGGAACGACACCATTCACTGCGAGTTTTTACAGTCCCTACATCACGGGTTATAGCGTGGTGAATGCGGCTGGCTTTCCGAATGTGACCTATGGTTACGGGTTCGATGCTGCGTTTGGCGGGGATGCTGGATTTTTGACATTTGCCGGAGACCCGAAGTTCAGTGGGGGCACGGCGGTGTTTGATTACACGTCAATTGCGCCACCGTCGGCGGTTCCGGAACCGGGCTCACTGGGCCTGATGGCGACGGGACTGCTGGGCGTATTTGGTGCGGTGCGGCGTCGTCTGGTTGGATAACTGTTAGAGAGATAACACGACGATGCCGGCACACTCTGTGCCGGCATCGCTGCGTTCGGGTTGTGTTTGAGGTTAGCTGGCGGAGTTGGGGGAGATGATCGCGTAGAGATTGAGCGAGCCGACCAACATGCCTGCTGGGATAGCGTTGTTGCCGAAGACTTTGTTGATGGTGGCGGCGCCGGTTGCGTTGAAGGTGACGACAAAGCCGTTGAGCTGGAGCACGCCCAGAGTGGTTGGCAAAGGCAGCGAGGTGCCTGGGGGCGGGGTGAGGTTGAAGAGGGGAATTCTGCCGTAGAACTTGTTGTTGACCACGAGGATGGCGGTCATCACGGGTGCTCCGGTGGTGTCGATGACGAAGTTCTGGAGGCGGAGCTGGAGACCGTTGGCGATGACGCTGATACCGCCGAGGTGGTTGACTTCACCCTGCGAGGTTTGCAGGTCGACGGCACCGTTGACGACGGGGAAGACGATGTTGCCGGCGGAGTCCAGGTTCGAGAAGCCTACTCCACCCAATTGTGCGCCGAGCGAGGCGATACCGCCGGTGAAGCTGGGATCGAAGTGCAGGATGCTTCTGCCGTATTCGATCGTTGAAGTGGATTGTGCGTGGGATGCCACGGTAGTTGCAAGCGCCAGGACCGCGACGATTGCAAGCTTGTTGACTAGGCGTTTCATGAGTACTCCTCCTGGAAGTTCCGAGAATCTGGGTGCCATCGGTGCAGTGTTGCGGCGAGGCAGTTGGTGCTGAAGCGAGGTGCGGTGTAAGCCGTCATCAAGGTGCTGAGGGCGGCGGGTTTGAGTAGACTTCGACGCTGACGCGTTTTGTACCAATCCCGTTATAGGACGGTTGAATCGAAGATGTTAATGCCACGAAAGTGGCAGGCTGGATGCGGGAGAACGGAACGGTAAGTGTTTATGGGTGAGCGACATGGGCCCGTATGGGGGCGCAGGCGAGGGATCGTGGATGATCGGGGGGGAAGTCGCGGAAGAAGCTGGGGTTG
>DAICZO010000406.1 GCA_027311125.1 Acidobacteriaceae bacterium | reverse complement strand
GTGGGGGACCAGGTGTATCTGCTGGATGGGACGCAGTTGAAGCGGGGAGCGGATGGGAAGGACCCGGATGCAGCGTTCTATTGCACGCTGAACCGCTCGACGTCCGAGGTAGATTTTCTGATTCCGTCACTGCCCCCTGGGCGGTATGGATTTGCGATTGTGGAGAGCCGGAGTGCGAAGCCTTGGCGGGTATCGTTTTTGCTGCGGCAGGACCAGGGGAAGTGGTTGCTGGCGGGGCTTTATCCGAAGCCGATGCAGGCGGCCGGGCACGATGGGCTGTGGTACTGGACGCAGGCGCGGCAGATGGTGAAGGCGAAGGAGCAGTGGAATGCGTGGCTCTACTACCTGCAGACGGAGTTGTTGTTGCAGCCGGCGGGTTTTGTGCAGAGCAGTCACCTGGAGAAGCTGCGGACGGAGCGTGCTGCTGCGGCACCACCGACGTTGTCGGAAGGGGTGAGCGTGGATGCGCCGCTGGTGGTGAAGGGAGCGGATGGGGTGGAGTATCGCTTTACGGAACTGGGCGTGGATGACTCGCTGGAGAAGGAGAAGATCGACGTGACGGCGCATGTGAAGGTGGATCAGATGGGGGATGCGGCCACGGCGCGGAAGCGGAATGTGGATGCGACGAGTGCGCTGGTGGGGGCGTATCCAGAGTTGCGGAAGGCGTTCCATGGGGTGTGGTTGTTTGTCGATGTGCCGGGCCAAAGCCCGTTTGCGACCGAGCAGCCGATGAGTGAGATTCACTGAGGCGTGGGGCCGGAGTGAGGGTTTTTGATGAAGATTACATGACGTATTGACGCGGTCATGATATTTTCGTTGAGGTTTGCGCGGGATGGTAAGTAACTGCATTGGTTGGTCGATGTCAGGGCGTGTTGAACAGGCATCCTAGAGTGAGTACAGAAAAGAGATGCGACGATGGAAAAGAAACTAATACAGGCGATCAAGGAACGACGAGCGACACCGAGCTTCGATGGGCAACCGATTCCCGCGGATGATCTGCGGAAGATTCTGGATGCAGGGTTGCATGCTCCAAGCG
This sequence comes from Acidobacteriaceae bacterium, assembly GCA_027311125.1. Lineage (GTDB taxonomy): Bacteria > Acidobacteriota > Terriglobia > Terriglobales > Acidobacteriaceae > Edaphobacter. The sequence continues at coordinate 2,140 of DAICZO010000406.1, read as the reverse complement.
GGTACAACATGCAGCCGTGGCGTTTTGTGGTGGTTCAGTCTGCCGAGCAGAAGAAGCGGTTGCGTGCGGCGAGCTACAACCAGGGCAAGGTGGAGGAGGCCTCGGCGGTGATTGTGGCCTGTGGGGATGCCGATGGCTGGCGTAAGGACCTGGACCTGATGCTGCAACAGGGGCGTGAGGGCGGGATGCCGGAGAGCTATGCGGACCAAGCTCGTAGTACCGTGCCGAATTATCTTTCGGGCTTCAGCAGCGACCAGATGAAGGCGTGGCTGAATAAGCAGGTGATGCTGGCGTTTACGCATATGCTGCTGATGGCCGAGGTGATGGGGTATTACACGGCACCGATGGAAGGCTTCGAGCAGGACAAGGTGCATGAAGTGTTGCGGCTGCCGTTGAGCTACTGGGTGGTGGGTCTGCTGGCGGTGGGACACCTGAAGGGCGAAGACAAGTTTGACGGAGGCCGGTTCGATATGGCGCATACGGTCTTCGGCGAAGAGTTTTGCAAGCCGCTGAAGTGATGGGGAGGACGGACGAGGCAGCGAGCAGAACGTATCCGACGGTACCCCGGGTGGGGGTTGCCGGGGTGGTGATCGCGGATGGTTGCGTGCTGCTGATTCGGCGAGGCAAGGAACCGATGCGGGGACGGTGGTCGGTTCCGGGTGGGGCGCTGGAGTTGGGTGAGACGATGGCCGCAGGGGTGCGGCGAGAGTTGGCGGAAGAGACGGGGCTGCGCGTGACCCCGCAGATGGTACTGACTGCGATTGATCGCATTGACGTCGATGAGAGCGGACGGGTGCGCTACCAGTATGTGGTGGTGGACTGGCTGTGTGGATTGGAGCCTGGGCAGGGGATGGAGGCCGTGGTGAGCGGCGATGATGCCATGGATGCACGGTGGGTGCGACGGAAGGATTTGCTGTTGGCGGAGTACGACTTGGCCGAGGTGATGCTGGACGTGATAGAAAAGGCGTTCGAGTATGTGGAGGGAATGAGTCGATGAAGATTGCGTTGCGGATTTTGGCGGTACTGCTATTGGTGGCGCTGGTGGGTGGGTTGGTGTTTTATCTGCACCCGATCGGGGTGTCGGATCAGGTGCTGCGGCTGCGGTTGTGGCGCGAGGGGGTGAAGAGTGAGTATGTCGATGCGGGAGGGTATCGGCTGCACTACCTGGAGGCGTTGCCGACGCAGGGTGGAGCGGGAACGCCGCTGGTGCTGATCCATGGGCTGGGCTCGCGCGGGGAGGACTGGGCGGCGCTGATACCGGGGTTGGCGGCGCAGGGGTTCCATGTGTATGTACCGGACCTGCTGGGATATGGGCGGTCACCGCGGCCCGATGTAAGCTACTCGATCACTTTGCAGGAAGCGACGGTGGCTCAGTTTATGCAGGCGGTGCATGTGCCGCGGGCGGATGTGGGTGGATGGTCGATGGGTGGTTGGGTGGCGATGAAGCTGGCATTGGATCATCCGGAGATGGTGGATCGGCTGGCTATCTATGACAGCGCGGGGATTTATTTTCCGGCCACGTTTGGGGCGGATCTATTTGTGCCTACGGATGTTACAGGTTTGCGGCGACTGCAGGCGATACTGTCTCCGCATCCTGTTCGGCTGCCAGGGTTTGCGGAGGCTGCGGCGTTGCGCAAGCTGAACCGCAATGGGTGGGTGGTCGAGCGGAGTGTGAACTCCATGACGAATGGGAAGGATATTCTGGATTTTCGGCTGTACCAGATGCAGCGCCCTACGCTGGTGGTGTGGGGGGACCGGGTTGATCTGATTCCGTTGTCGGTGGGAGAGAAGATTCAGCATGAGATTCCGGGAGCGGTGCTGGATGTGATGGAAGGGTGCGGCCATCTGGCTCCGGCAGAGTGCTCGCAGAGGGTGTTGAAGGCGACGGTTGAGTTTATGAAGGCCGAGCCTGCGATGTCGGGCGGGCGGTATAGTTTTGCTGCTGCGAAGTAGAGTGTGTGCGGGTGACGAGGGATGCTCAGTCCGGCTGCCACTGGTAGGCACCGGGTTGGGGCAGGCCGATGTGGGCTAGGACGCGGTGGACGAAGTTGCGGGCCATGTCCGCCGTGGACTGCGGGTGGTTGTAGAGGGTGGGGATTGCGGGGAAGATGGTGGCACCGGCATCGGCGGCGAGCGTCAT
>DAICZO010000405.1 GCA_027311125.1 Acidobacteriaceae bacterium | reverse complement strand
GGGTGTGATGCGCCAGGCGTGGAGCTGCTGCTCCATGACGGCGAGGGAGGGGTTGGTCCAGTCGGCAGGCTGGTGGAGTTCGACCCAGCGCTCGGCGAGGCGTGTGGGCAGGATGGTGCGGAGGGCAAGGATAGCGGCGGTGTGGTCGCGGCGAGCGTTGCGCTGGTAGAGGGGTTGTAGGACGTCGATGCCGGGGGCGAGGTCTAGCTCCATGGACTGGCCGGGACGCCAGTAGGAGGAGGCCTGCAGGGTGGCGGGGCCGCTGATGCCTCGATGGGTGATGAGCATCTTCTCGCGGAAGCGGGCGCGGGTACGTTGTGCGCCGCTGGTGGCGATGACTTCGGCGGAGAGGCCGGCGAGATCGCACCACTGGTCGCGGTCGTGGGCGCTGAACACGAGTGGGACGAGGCCGGGCCGGCAGTCAACGATGCGCAGGCCAAACTGTTGGGCGAGTTGGTAGCCCAGGCCGCTAGCACCCATTTTGGGGATGGAGAGACCTCCAGTGGCGACGATGACGGAGGTTGCCTGGATGAGGCCGGCGGAGGTTTCGATACGGAAGCCGGAGTGCTGGGTGACGGCGTGGATGGTGGTGTTGAGTTGAATTTGGACGCCAGCCTCGGCGCACTCCTGCTTGAGCAGGTTGACGATGTCCTGGGCGGAGCGGTCGCAGAAGAGTTGACCGAGAGTTTTTTCGTGGTACCGGATGCCGTGTTTTTCAACGAGCGCGATGAAGTCTGCGGGGGTGTAGCGAGCGAGTGCGGACTTGGCGAAGTGCGGATTTTCGGAGAGGAAGTTTTCCGGACGGCAGTGAATGTTGGTGAAGTTGCAGCGGCCTCCGCCGGAGATGAGGATTTTTTTACCGGCCTTGTCGGCGTGGTCGAGGAGCAGGACGGATCGTCCGCGTTGTCCGGCGGTGAGTGCGGCCATCATTCCGGCAGCACCTGCTCCTAGTACGACGACATCGAAGGTGGGCACGATTTCTCCTGGGGGAATTACTGCGGCTTGTCAATCCCACTTAAGCTTCGCATGGCGAACGATTCGGCGATACGCAGCCAGATTGGGCGTCGCTAGGATGCTGGTAGCGCGCACGATAGAGATACGCGGCGGGGTTCCCATGCAAACAGGTTCAATTGATTTTCCGACAGCCAATTCCAGCGGTACTGGAGCAGCGGTAGCGTGTGGTGTGTGGCGTCGATTGGCTGCTGCATTGGTGGCTGTGGGGGCCGGTGCGGTGGCGATGGCGTTGACCGGCTGCGGCGCGGGAATGGTGACGGAGACCGCAGTTGCGGGCCAGAGCGTGAGTGGGCGGTCGTTTGGTGGATTGCAGCCGGTGGCCAATGCCTTGGTACAGCTGTATGCGCCGGGGACGAGCGGATATGGGTCGGCATCGATTCCATTGTTGAATCGGGTCGTGATGACTGACAGCCATGGGAACTTCCAGATCGGTGCGTCGGACTATGCGTGCCCTTCTTCGAGCACTCCAATTTATATGCTGGTGAGTGGTGGCAACCCAGGACTGGGTAGTGGAGTGAATAATCCTGCACTGGCTTTGATTGGGTTGTTAGGCCCGTGTGGGAGTGTTGGTAGCAATGGATTTATCGTGGTGAATGAGCTGACCACGGTGGCGGCAGTGTGGTCGCTGGCGCCGTTTATGGTGGATGCCGCGCATGTTGGAGTGAGCCCGACGAATGTACAGGGATTGCTGAATGCGTTTGCCACGTCGGAGAACCTGGTGACGGTGTATGGAGGGCGTGCGCCGGGGGGTGCGCCTGCGGTTGCCTCTGTGCCAGCGAGCGAGCTGAATACGCTGGGTGATGTTTTGTCGGCATGCGTGAATACGAATGGCAGCACGGCGCCAACGTCTGCATGCGGTCGGTTGTTTACGGCTGCGACACCGCCGGGTGGTGTGATGCCTTCGGATACGGCGACGGCAGCGCTGGACATTGCACGTAATCCGAGCCATAACGTGGGTTCGGTCTTTAGTATCAGTTCGTCGAATGGCCCTTATCAGCCGACGCTGACGTATGCGCCAAGCGACTGGACAGTGTCGATTAATTATTCGTCGACTGCGTTTAGTACGCCGAGTGACCTTGCGATCGACTCGCAGGGTGAGGTGTGGGTT
>DAICZO010000403.1 GCA_027311125.1 Acidobacteriaceae bacterium | reverse complement strand
TACCCACCCCGCGCCGCAGCCTCCGCCGCAGCCGGATCGATATTGTCCGAATAGAACCCGAACTGGTCGAAGATCTTCCGCTTCTTCTCATCGCTCAGTACGTCGTTCGCCTCGGAGATCTCCTTGAACTTCTCCTCCGACTTCTTATCCACCGGGTTCACATCCGGGTGATACTTCCGCGCCAGCTTCCGGAACGCCTTCCGTATCTCGTCCTGCGTCGCCGTCTTCTTCACACCCAGCGTGCCGTAATAATCCTTCGTCTGTGTCGTCGCCATAGTCGTCTTCTTCCATCCTGCCGTCTGCGCCACGCCTCCCGCAGACGTGAACAGTGGCGCCAGTAGCAGTCGTCCTCTGCACTATCGGCGCCACATCCCATTCCCACTACTCAGTCCTGTAACAAATACTCAGTTCCACACATCCTGTGCCTCAATCGCTTCGATCGAGATCACCTGGTCCGGCTCCATCTGCTGCATCCGCTGCATAAACCGCTCTGCCTCGGCCTTCGTGTCGAACATCATCCGGTTATAAAGCTGTCCTGCTCGAACCTGATCGCATCTCCATATCGTCTCTGTCATCGCCTTCAACTCCTATCGCTTCGATTGAGTTCCAGGTTCACCAGCACGTATTCGATTCCACAACCAGTTCCACTGCCTCGCTGCAGTACTACCTCACTCTATCAACCCCAAAACCGCCAACCCCACGCGGTCACATCAGAGTTGCGCCCCACTCACACACTATAGGACGCATCCACCAACGTTGAAAGGCCTTTGAACCATCCAAGGAACTTACCGCACCCCATCCGCTCCGAGTCACGCAACCCTAGCCAGCCTAGTTCCACACATGCTGTATCGGCATCGCCTCAATCCGCAGCATCAAATCAGGAGCAGCATCCATCACCCGCCGCGCAAACTCCCGCGCCTCGCCTTCGCTCCGAAACACCTTCTGCTCCTGCATCTGCCCACCAAACCACTGCTCGCACTTCCACACCGTCATCTCCGTCATCTCATCCTCCTCCGCGCTCCCGATACAGAAGAGGCGCTCCATCCACATCCCCGGAGCGCCTCAGCCTGGCACTTGCAACATTGGACGCTACAACTCGCTGCTCGTTACTTCTCTACGTCCACATACTCCGCATCAATCACGCCTTCATCCTTCTTGGCTTCTTCATGCGCAGTACCGTCCGCAGCCGCACCCTCAGCAGGAGCAGCAGCCGCTGCCGCCTTGTACATCGCCTCGGCCAGCTTATGGCTTACCGCCGTCAGCTTGTCCTTGGCTGCATTCAGCTCCGCCGCACTGGGCGTTCCACCCAGCGTCGTCTTCGCCTCTGCCAGCGCAGCTTCTACCTCGGTCTTATCGGACTCCGCTACCTTGTCGCCCGAATCCTTCACCATCTTCTCGACGTTGTACACCAGCGAGTCCAGACCATTGCGAGCCTCGACCGCCTCGCGCTGCTCCTTGTCCTCCGCCGCGTGGGCTTCGGCATCCTTCGCCATCCGCTCCACTTCTTCCTTGCTCAAACCCGAAGAACTCGTAATCGTGATCTTCTGGTCCTTGCCCGTCGCATTGTCCTTCGCCGTCACATTCAAAATGCCGTTCGCATCAATATCGAACGTCACCTCAATCTGCGGCACGCCACGCGGAGCCGTCGGTATCCCGCTCAGCTTGAACTTGCCCAGCGTACGGTTCTGCGCCGCCATCGGACGCTCGCCCTGCAGCACATGCACCTCAACCTCAGTCTGGCTGTCCGCCGCCGTAGAGAACGTCTCCGTCTTCTTCGTCGGAATCGTCGTGTTCCGATTGATCATCGCCGTCGCCACGCCGCCCATCGTCTCAATCGACAACGTCAGCGGAGTCACATCCAGCAGCAGCAGGTCCTTCACCTCGCCAGCCAACACGCCAGCCTGCACCGCCGCGCCAATCGCCACAACTTCATCCGGGTTCACACCCTTATGCGGCTCCTTGCCAAACAGGTCCTTCACCAACTGCTGAATCTTAGGCATACGCGTCTGTCCGCCGACCAACACTACTTCGTCGATCTTGCTCGCATCCACGCCCGCATCCTTCATCGCCTGCTTGCTCGGCCCAATCGACCGCTGCAACAAGTCATCTACCAGGCTCTCCAGCTTCGCCCGCGTCAGGTTCCGCACCAGGTGCTTCGGCCCGCTCGCATCAGCGGTAATAAACGGCATGTTGATCTCCGACTCCTGCGCCGTCGAAAGCTCAATCTTCGCCTTCTCCGCCGCATCCTTCAGACGCTGCAGCGCCATCTCGTTGCCCTTGGCATGCAGGTCCAACCCGGTATCGCTCTTGAACTCCGAGATCAGCCAGTCCACAATCCGCTGGTCCAGGTTGTCGCCGCCCAGGTGCGTATCGCCATTGGTCGACTTCACCTCGATCACGCCTTCGCCAACTTCAAGAATCGAGATGTCGAACGTACCGCCGCAAAAGTCATACACGGCAATCGTCTCGTCCTTCTTCTTGTCCAGGCCATAGGCCAGCGCAGCCGCCGTCGGCTCATTCACAATGCGCTTCACATCCAGTCCCGCAATCTTGCCCGCATCCTTGGTCGCCTGACGCTGCGCATCGTTGAAGTACGCCGGAACCGTAATCACAGCCTCCGTCACACTCTGGCCCAGATAATCCTCAGCAGCCTTCTTCAGCTTCTGCAGAATCATCGCCGAAACCTCCGGCGCCGTGAACTCCTTACCCTGCGCCAGCACCCCAACGTTGTCGCCCTTCGACACAACCTTGTACGGCACCATCTTCATCTCGTCGCCTACTTCATTCAGACGACGACCCATAAACCGCTTGATCGAGAACACCCTGTTCTCCGGGTTCGTAATCGCCTGACGCTTGGCCACCTGACCTACCAGACGCTCCCCACTCTTCGTAAACGCAACAATCGAAGGCGTAGTACGACCACCCTCCTCGTTCGCAATCACCTTGGGCTCGCCACCCTCCATCACCGCCACGCAGCTATTCGTCGTTCCCAGGTCAATTCCAATAATCTTTCCCATATCGTCCCCATTCCAGGCCGCAGCCCGCTTCAAAATGAACTACAAAACTCCCGCAACAGTACTAATCATCACACTTGAGTGAGTTACTGTCAACCTATCTGATGCAATTCTCATCGCAAAAGTCTCCAATACCCGAAAAAATCTTCCCACCCCACCTTCACCTCAGTCTTTGCACCAGCCTGAGCCTCTACCCCCTACCCCTGCCCTACCGCCCTCTACTCCCT
>DAICZO010000400.1 GCA_027311125.1 Acidobacteriaceae bacterium | reverse complement strand
CTTGATGTGGCGCGCGAAGGCGAGCGCAGCCCATAGGACGGCCAGAAAGCAGAGGATCGAGATGGCAAACAGAATTTGCATACCCACGAGAAGAATAGCAAGATGCTGCAATTTAGTGCAGCTTAATTGTTAAGGAGTGCGGTGATTTGGGTTGATTTGGGGCTGGGAGTTGATATTGAGGGTGTGGGAACGTTGAGTGGGATGGGGTGCGGGGTTTGGTACAGCGTTGGGAATAAGGGGTTTTCCACTTGACGGGTGGAGTTGCGAACCTTGTACTGAAGAGAGGATGGTCAGGCAGATATTCAACTTTCAAAACAGCGTACTGTTTGCTCCGTGGCGGTCGACGGGTTCGTCGGGTCGATTGGGGTGGCGGCGGTTTGCTACGTTTGCGGCGGGAGCGCTGGCGGCGGCACTGTTCTATCACGTGATCTTTGGCCAGAACGGGTTGACGGCGTATGAGCAGAAGCGTGAGGAGACTCAGGCGCTGAGCAGTCAGGTGCAGAGCCTGCAGCGGGAGAACGAGTTGCTGAAGAGCCATGTGGACCGACTGCAGAGCGACCCTGACGCGATTGAACACCAGGCGCGGGAAGAGCTGCACTACACGCGTCCGGGTGAAGTGATCTATACCTTGCCGGCGACCAGTGGTTCGAGTACGTCCAGTCCTGTCAAAAAATAAGCGAATTTGTATTGGGTGCTGCTTGCGGCGATGGACGGGCTGGTGTGTCTGTTGTTGCGATTGTTGATGTGGCTGCATTGGCGTGTGTGGGCGGTGGTGTGGGTGCGATAGGCTTTGGGATGACGGAGAGTGGCTATGTATTTTGAGATTGAGAAGATTACTGCGCGAGAGACCTACAACCTGCTGATCGGGTTGGTGGCACCGCGTCCGATAGCACTGGTGACGAGCATGAATGAAGCGGGTGGGCTGAATGCTGCTCCGTTTAGCGCTTACAACTACCTGTGCACTGATCCTCCGGTGGTGGGGATAGGGGTGACGAATAAGCCGGGTGGTTCGTTTGTGCCGAAGGATACGGCGCGCAATATTCGCCGGACCGGGGAGTTTGTTGTGAATGTGGTGACAGAGGATCTGGCGCAGCAGATGAACATTTGTGCGACGGATTTTCCTGATGATGTGAGTGAGTTGGAGATGGCTAAGCTGGCGACGAGTGCCTCGCAGAAGGTGAAGGTGCCGCGTATCCAGCAGGCGCATGCGGCTTTGGAGTGTGTGGAGCATGCCACGATTGAGATTGGCCGCTCGCGGATCATCCTGGGACGGGTGGTGGCGATCTACATTGAGGACCAGTTTGTCGACCTGAACGGACCGTATGTGAAGGCTGAGGAGTTACATGCGATTGGCCGGATGAACGGGCTGGGATCGTATGTGAAGACGCGGGACGCGTTTATGACGATGCCGCGGATTTCGTACGAGGAGTGGAAGAAGAACGAGCGCTGAGTAGCGCGCTTAGCTGAGGTAGTCGCGCAGCCAGGGATCGGTGGATTTGACGAGTTGCATGGTGGTGCCGTCGAAGACTACCTCTCCTTCGTTGAGGACAAGGAAGCGGGTTCGGTCGTCGATGCCATGGTTGGGTATGGGCTCCATGGCGCCGGTCTTCTGGTTGTAGCGATTCATGGCGAGGGTGAAGGAGTCCTGCAGGCGGTGGGTGATGAGCAGCGAGGTGGTGTTGGAGACGTCGCGCTGTTTGAGGATGAGTTCGACGATGGTGGTGGAGGTGATGGGGTCGAGTCCTCCGGTGGGAGAGTCGTAGAGGATGAGGTCGGGCTTGTTGATGATGGCGCGGGCGATGGAGACGCGGCGGCGCATGCCTCCGGAGAGTTCGGATGGGAACCTGGTGATGAACTGATCGAGTTCGACAAAGCGAAGGACTTCGAGGACGCGGCGATGGGCTTCGGCTTCGGGGACGAGGTCTTCGTGGAGTCGATAGGCTACGTTGTCTTCGACGGAGAGGGAGTCGAAGAGTGCGGACTCCTGAAAGACCATGCCGATGCGCTCGCGGAGCTTGAAGAGATCGACTTCGCGCATGCTGCTGACCTGGTTGCCGAGGACGGTGATGGTTCCGGAGTCTGGCTTGAGGAGACCATTGGCGAGCTTGAGGAGGACAGATTTGCCGCAGCCTGCGGGGCCGAGGATGATGCGGGTCTCGCCTTCGCGGACGGTGAAGGAGATGTTGTTCAGGACGGGTTTGACGTCGAAGGTGACGGAGACGTTCTCGAAGACGACGATGGGTTTTGCGGACGTGGCTGTGGGTAGCTGGTCTTCGGTGGCGGGGATTGGTGGGGCTGCGGGCATATCGGGATTTACCTGCCGAAGATACCGATCATGGTTCGGCTGAGAAGGAAGTCGAC
>DAICZO010000396.1 GCA_027311125.1 Acidobacteriaceae bacterium | reverse complement strand
TGTCGGTTTTCGTCCTGGCGCGCGGCGCGCGATCTTCCTTCCGAGCAAGCGTTCCAGCCCTTCGACAAAGTCCGGCGCTCCAATCGGACGACCGCTTCCCTCCGAACTCCGCAGTTCCGCAAAATCTTCATCCGCGTTGGGTTGCAGCAACTTCGCGAAGTCGCCAACGCGATCCAGAATCGGGCGAACCGTCACCAAGCGATCGTCTTTTCCGGCTAGATGGGCGCGGACACTGGACCACCTCCAATCCTCCGCCCGCAACGCCAGACGCGCCCTGACCGGATTCAGACTCACATACCGCACGGCCCGCATCAGGTGCGTGTAGTCCAGCGCAACCGAGGCAAATCGACTCTGAAACAGGTGCCCCGTCCAGCGCCCGCGAGCATTGATAAAGTTGGTATACCGTCGATGGGTCTCACCCACGGCCCGTCCCAGCGCATCCGCCTTGCCTGGCATCAGGATCAGATGGACATGGTTCGGCATCAAGCAGTAAGCCCAGACCTCCACCCCTGCCTTGACGGCCTGTTCGGCCAGCAGATCGCAGTAAATCTCGTGATCGCCGTCCTCGAAGAAGATCGCCTCCCGGCGATTCCCGCGCTGCGTCACATGATGCGGAAGGCCGGGAACCACGATGCGTGCGAGTCTTGGCATACCGAGACAATAGCACTTAGGGAGGAATAGAGATCATGTCCCGCTCGTCCCCAGGTCTCAGAAGCGAGACATGGGGCACCCAGAGTATGGGCGGTGGTTAGACGTGGGCTATTTGGCGCGGACTGGACCTTCGGTTGCAGGCCATGAGTGCCGGTGCTATAACGTCGTATCGCGTTTCACGTCCGGTTCTAACTCCGGAGCAATCGAGCGCAGAGGAGTTGTATGCGGGCTAGATTTTCGGGTATTGCTGTCGGCTTGCTGGTTTCACCATTGGCCGGGTGCGGGCACTCGGCCTTCACGGGGACTTTGGGGGGGAATACCGGCCTGGGCCCGCAACCCGCGAACGGCCAACCGGATGTGACCAGCGTGAGCCCCGCCAGTGTGGTGGCCGGGGGGCCGGGATTTACCGTGACCGTTACCGGCACGAACTTCGCCCAGGGCGACACGGTGGAGTGGGACTTCACGGCATTGGCTTCGACGTTTATCTCGCCGACGCAGATGACGGCGACGGTACCGAGTCAGTTGCTCAGCGTAAGCAATGCTCCTACTACGGCAACGCTGGTCGTACAAACGCCGGTCCCAAACGCCCTGAACTTTGGGGCGAATCTGACGATCAATCCGGCGCCACAGCCCGGAACCGCTGGCATTACGGTATCAACGGTTGCGGTTCAGGCGAACGACATGGTCTGGGACGCGAAGTCGGGGCAGATCTATCTTTCTGTTGCAGGGACAAACCCGACGAATCCAAATACGATCACACCGCTGAATCCCGTGACGGGACAGTTGGGCACGTCGGTGAACGCGGGGCCGGGAGCCAATCATCTGGCGGTCTCATCGGATGACTCCTGGCTGTTTGCCGGGATCGACAAGAATGGCTCGGTGCAGCGATTCTCCCTGCCGAGCCTGGCACCGGATATGACGATTGCGCTGGGATCGGACGCGTCGGGGCAGCCCTACTCTGCACTTGATCTTGAGGCTGCGCCGGGAAGTCCGGGGACGATTGCGGTGTCCCGGGCCTCATCGGTGAGCCAGGCAGGGAGCGTGGCAATCTACGATGGGCAGACGCAGCGCCCGACGGCGTCGGCTGGCCCAACTGGCTATCCGGTGCCGCTTTCGTCGCTGGCGTGGAACCCAAACGGCAGCACCATCTATGCGGCCTATCCGCAGGGCGCGACTTACCCGGTGCTGGTCCTCGGGGTCAGTTCGAGTGGCGTGCAACTGAATACGTCGTCGCAACCGCTGATGATGGGGGCTATACAGTACTCCGCTGTGAGCGGCGAGGTGTACGGATACGAGGGCAACATCTTCGATCCATCGAACAACACGATAGGTACTCGTTTGCCGGTGAATGTGGTTGGAGGGGGCCTGTGGTCGGGCCAGAGTACGGTGCTGACTGTGGATGACACTCTGGGCATGGTGTGGGTTTTAACGACCACGGTGAATGCTCCGAGCCAGCAGATGACGCTGGAAACCTTCGATGTGCGAACGAATGCGCTGCTGGGCTCGGTGGATATCCCGAACGTAACCGGTATGCCGGTCAAGCTGATACGTTGGGGCTCCAACGGCCTGGCGTTGCTGACGGCCAGCACACAAGGGAGCCAACAGGGAGTAGGCGTCTACCTGCTGAGTGGCGCCTTTGTAACGACCCCGTCGGTGCAGCTCCGTGGCGGCGGTGCTGCTTGGCATTGAGCGCCAGTGTTTCTGCTGCTTTCATGCTCCGCAAGCCTGCTCGCGGCCTCTTCGATCGCGTTCGCTGACGGAGGGTTCCGCCGCGACATGTGGCGTAACGAACGGACAAGACCTGCTTCGAGGCAGGCTGTTGAGAGAGGGCAAGGGTGGTGGGGTGGCCTTCACAGGGGAGAATCGTCCAAGCAGGTGTGCTGAAGGTGATCGGATGAGGCGAATGGTGTGGCGGATGGCGGGGGCGGCGTTGCTCGTGCTTGGTGGTGGGATGGGGCTGGCGGGGCAGACGCCGGTGGTTGATCCTTACAGTTTGCCGATGGTGCAGGCAGCGTGCGGTGCGGAGGGAGCGAGTGGATCGCAGACCTCGGCAGGCAGCCACGACGGGGAGGCTGCGCTGAAGCCGGGGATGGCGCGGGTGTATGTGATCACCGAGACGCGCGGATTGTTTGGCTCACTTGGCGAGCCGGTGCGGCTGGGGATGGATGGACATTGGTTCGGTGTGAATCACACGAAGGTGTACGGATACAGCTATGTGGATGTGACGCCGGGGGTGCATCATCTGTGTGTGGCCGCCAGGGTGAGGGGAGCCTTGCCGCACGCCAAGCATGCGGTGCTGCTGGCGCGTGTGGATGCGGTGGCGGGGCAGTCGAAGTTCTTCTACAACCAGACGGTCAGGATTGCGGGAGTGTTTACGCTGCGGGCGATCAGCGCGGACGACGGTGCGATGTATGCACAGGCACTGCCGTCGTCGGGAATACCAAAGTTGTGGAAGACGGCGGTGGCGCAGGCGGCGTGCGGTGCCGACCCTAACCAGATGCCGAGTGGTCCGGTGCCGCCGCCGAAGCTGCCGGGGCCTGCGGAGGCGGGTAAGGCGCTGGTGTATTTCTTTTGGGGTATTCCGCAGTTTGGCGGGCAAGGAAGCCCGATACGGGTTGCTGTCGATAGGAGATGGATAGGCGAGACCCAGCAGCGGTCGTACCTGGCCGTGCAGATGGATACTGGAGTGCATCGGTTTTGCACTGCCTCGAAGCTCTTTCTGGGTATGAAGCCGACGTTGCATGTGGGTCAACTGGATGTGGTTGCGGGTAAGACTTACTTTGTGGACACAAGCACGCTGGAGCCGGTGGAGCGTAGCGCTGCGACGGTGTGGCTGCGACGAATTGCGGCAATGCCGAAGTCGGATACGCCAGACGTGAAGGCGCTGAAGCGGTGGACCCGGAGAAATGATTATGCTTCGCCGGATGAGCTTCGAGAGTGCGGGTTGCCAGCATCAGGCAGTACGGCACCGGCGATGGACGCGGGGACGGGAACGCCTGCGGCACCGCGGATATTCTTTCTGCTGAGGTCGGACACCAAGCGGCTGCATCGGTACAACGCGGTGAACGCGGGACTGGACGGTCGCTGGGTGGCCTCTCTGCGGAGCAGCTCGTGGTATTCGCAGCCGATTGCGACGGGCCAGCATGAGGTGTGCCTCCACATGGAGCCGAGAAGTCGGCATGGCGTGCTGATGATTTCACCAGATACGAGTCTTTATCTCGGCCTGATCGATGCAGCCGACGATGTGAATCTTTACTTTGAAAGCACGATTATGACGGATGAATTCGGATTTGAGTATGCGGCCACTCGCATGGACCCAGACGAGGGAGCGTTGCTGGTGGCGTACTATCCTCGTGTCGATACGCTTCCTCGGTGATGGCATCGGGTGGGCAAGGCAGAGACGATCGCGCGATGCGTGGGGTTGGTTACTGGCCGGCGGGGGTTGGTGTGGGTGTTCCGCGGCCGGTGAGTTGGCGGATGAGGTCTACTTCGTGCTGGCGGTAGGGGGTGTCGTCCTGGCGGAAGACCTCGTGGAACCAGACGGTGGGTTGGGAGAGGACGTAGGGTTTTTGCCAGGAGTCCCAGGGGAGGTAGGTCTGGGTTTTGCCGGCGACGAGGCCCCAGTTGATGGCGCCTACGTTGTATTTTTTGGCGATGGGGAGGCTGTTATCGAAGGTGCTGCCGGCGCCGCGGGCCATGTACTCCGTACAGATGATGGGGCGGTGGTAGGGCTGGAGTTCGTGGATGCGGGCCTCAAACTCCTCCGGCCAGCCGTAGTGGTGGAAGGTGATGATGTCGGACTCGGCGAGCTGGATTTTGGTGACGGGGCGTTCCTGGGCGGGGTCGCTCCAGTTGCCGGACCAGACGCCGCTGGTGAGGGGCTGGGTG
>DAICZO010000389.1 GCA_027311125.1 Acidobacteriaceae bacterium | reverse complement strand
CGTGAAGGTGGTAAAGACGCTGGAGGACGCGAACGCAGCGGCGAAGGCGATTCTGGGGATGCAGTTGGTAACGCACCAGACTGGGCCTGCGGGACAGAAGGTGCAGCGGTTGCTGATCGAAGAGGGTTCGGCGATTGAGCGCGAGCTGTACCTGGGACTGGTGCTGGACCGGGCTTCGGCGAAGATTGTGTTTATGGCCTCGCAGTCGGGCGGCATGGAGATCGAAGAGGTTGCACATGCGACTCCGGAGTTGATCTACAAGGAATACATTGAGCCGGCGATTGGGTTTCAGCCGTACCAGGCGCGCAAGCTGGCGTTCAAACTGGGTTTGAAGCCGACGCAGATCAACGACGCAGTCAAGTTTATGACCGGGCTGTACAAGGCGTTTGTAGAGACGGACTCGACGTTGATGGAGATCAACCCGTTCATCACGACGAAGGACGACAAGTTGATGGCGCTGGATTGCAAGATCAACTTCGACGACAACGCGATGTTCCGGCACAAGGATTTGAAGGAGCTGCGCGACCTGGCGGAGGAAGATCCGCTGGAGGTGGAAGCCAGCAAGTATGCACTGAACTACATCAAGCTGGATGGCACGATTGCGTGCATGGTGAACGGCGCTGGCCTGGCGATGGCGACGATGGACATCATCCAGTATGCGGGTGGGTCGGCGGCGAACTTTCTGGATGTAGGCGGCGGCGCGAATCAGGAGCAGATTGAGAATGCGTTTGGAATTCTGCTGAGCGACCCGAATGTGAAGGCGATCTTCATCAACATCTTCGGCGGCATTCTGCGCGTGGATGTGCTGGCGCAGGGCGTAGTGAATGCAGCGAAAAAGTTGAACGTGGAGATACCGATCATTCTGCGGCTGGAAGGCACGAATGTGGAAGAAGGCCGCCAGATTTTGAAGGATTCGGGATTGAATTTCCTGGTGGGATCGACGATGAAGGAAGCTGCAGACCTGGCCGTTGCGGCCGCGAAAGGTGGCAAGTAATGGCAGTTCTGGTAGATAAAAATACGCGGCTGATTGTGCAGGGAATTACGGGGCGTGAGGGTACGTTTCATGCCAAGGGTTGTGCGGAGTATGGGACCAATGTGGTTGGCGGAGTAACGCCGGGCAAGGGTGGGACGACGCATGAGGGCTGGCCGGTCTTCAACACGGTGGAAGAGGCCGTGCAGGAGACGGGGGCGAATGTGTCGGTGATCTTTGTGCCGCCGCCGTTTGCCGCGGATGGAATTCTGGAGGCGACGGCTGCGGGGATTCCGCTGGTCATCTGCATCACGGAAGGAATTCCCGTGCTGGACATGGTGAAGACGTGGGAGATCGTCAAGAGGTCGAAGACGCGTCTGATCGGGCCGAACTGTCCGGGTGTGATCTCTCCTGGCAAGGCGAAGGTTGGCATTATGCCGGGCCGCATTCATAAAGAGGGTTCGGTGGGCATCGTGTCGAAGTCGGGCACGCTGACCTACGAGGCGGTGTACCAGTTGACGACGCGCGGTATCGGGCAGTCGACGGCGATTGGAATTGGCGGCGACCCGATTATCGGGACCACGCACATCGATGCGCTGAAGCTGTTGAACGAGGACCCGGAGACTGAGGCGATCATCATGATCGGCGAGATCGGCGGATCGGCGGAAGAGGCTGCGGCGAAGTACATCAAGGAGCATGTGAAGAAGCCGGTGGTTGGGTTTATCGCGGGCCAGACGGCGCCTCCGTGACGCCGGATGGGCCATGCTGGCGCGATCATCTCCGGCGGTGAAGGCACGGCTGCGGAGAAGATGAAGGCGATGAAGGAGGCCGGAATCACGGTGGTGAATACGCCAGCGGAGATCGGCGAGGCGATGGCCCGGGTGCTGGGCAAAGCCTAAGGTCCTGATCGCAGGTGCAGGTTGCGGGTGCTGCGTGTCCATGCAGCACCCGCGTTGTTTTATGCAGCCGTAATCGGCGGTGCTTTACACTGGTAGAGGAATTAAACAGCAAGGGAGAACTACGTTGTCACAGCGCACATTCAGCATCATCAAGCCGGACGCGGTCCGCAAGGGCTACACGGCGGCCATTCTCGCCAGGATTGAAGCGGCGGGATTCAAGATTGTTTCCATCAAGCGGATGTCGATCTCCAAGGCGCAGGCCGAGGGTTTCTACCATGTCCACGCAGCGCGTCCGTTCTTTGGAGAGCTGACGGAGTTCATGAGTTCGGGACCGATCTTCCCGATGGTTCTGGAGAAGGACAATGCGATTGCCGATCTGCGCAAGCTGATGGGCGCGACCAATCCCGCTCAGGCGGAAGAGGGCACGATTCGCAAGGAGTTTGCGGCGTCGATCGGCGAGAACGCGATCCACGGCTCGGATGCCGAGGATACGGCTGCGTTTGAGATTGGCTACTTCTTTGCCGGTATCGAACTGAACTAAGCAGGATGCACAGCAGGTGGGGCGGCAGATGCGGTGAAGGGGCTAACCCCGGACTGGCTGCCGCCCCACAATTTTTGTAGTACACGCCGCACAGGAGACGCATGAAACTTACCCTGCCGCCCGGAACGTTCAAGGCTTATTTGTTTGATTGTGATGGAACGATAGTCGACTCGATGCCGCTGCACTATATTGCGTGGAAGACGGCGCTGGGAGAGTGGGGTTGTCCATTTGACGAGCAGTTGTTCTATGCGTGGGGTGGATTGCCGGTGGCGACGATCATCTCGACGCTGAACGAGCGGCAGAGGCTGCAGATGCCGGTGGAGGCCGTTGCAGAGCGTAAGGAAGCTCTGTACTACGAGATGTTGCCGCAACTGCAGGCAGTGCCGGAGGTGCTGGAACACATTGCCTTGAGCTATGGTCATGTGCCCTTCGCAGTGGTCTCGGGCAGCACGCGGGATTCGGTGACGGCTTCGCTGGAGGCGCTGCACCTGCTGAATCATTTTGAGACGTTGGTGTGCGCTGGGGATTACAGTCGGAGCAAGCCTGATCCGGAGCCGTTTCTACTGGCTGCGGCGCGGCTGGGCGTGGCCCCGGAGGACTGCCTGGTGTTTGAAGACACGGTGATGGGGATCGAAGCGGCGACGGCTGCGGGCATGGCTTCAGTGAAGGTGCCGCAACCGTGGGAGCGTACCTCGCAGGGGTAAAGCAGTTGGGTGGAAGACTGGTAAAGCAAAACAGCGGCAGGAGCTTAGGCTTCTGCCGCTGTCTTGCTGCGGGGTGCGGTTATTTGGTGAAGAGTTTGAGATCGATGGCGTCGCCCATGATCTTGTAACCGGCGTCGGCTGGGTGGAGGTGGTCGCCGGAGTCGGCAGCGGGGGCGAAGACGGTGGGGTTAGCGGGGTCCTGAGTGGCTTTGTCGAAGTCGATGAAGCCATCAAGTTGGGTGGAGGTGCGGATCCACTGGTTGACAGCCTGCCGCATGGCTTCGCCGGCAGGTGAGGAGTATTTCGCGCCGACGTAGGGGGTGAGGGTGGCTCCGTAGACCTTGATGCCGTGGGTGTGGGCGCGCGCGGCGAGTTGCCCGAGGCCGACGATGAGGTCTTCGGCGGTGACGACGTCGTAGGGCTTGACGGGGTCTTGTGCGTGGCCGATGTCGTTGATGCTTTCGAGCAGGATGAGGTATTTGACGCCGGCCTGGGCGAGGACGTCGCGGTCGAAGCGGGCGAGGGCGCTGGGGCCGGTGGTATCGTGCAGGACGCGGTTACCACCGATGCCCTGGTTGAGGACGCCGAGGTGGGCGGTCTTCTTGTCGGCCTGGAGGCGTCGGGCGAGGACGTCGGGCCAGCGGGCGTTGGCGTCGCGAGTGCTGTGGGCACCGTCGGTGATGCTGTCTCCGAAGGCGACGATGGCGGCGCTGTTGTCGGTGGTTTTGACGTCGAGGCCTTTGAGGATGGGCCAGGAGTAGATCTCTTTGGCGCTGTCGAGTTTGGCGGCACTGACGACGTTTCCGGGGGCGGTGTAGCTGGTCTGGTCCGCGAAGCCGTGGACGGAGAGTTGGCGGAGTGGCTGCTCGGGCAGGTAGAGGCTGACGGCCACGTCGGCGAAGGCGGGAAGCTTGAGGTCGACGGGGTCGCTGACGACGAGGGCTCCGGGGGGGATGGTGACGGAGGGACGACCGCCGAAGCTGAGGGCGTTGGCGGAGGTGAGGGCGATGTCGCTGTGGCCTGCGCTGAGGGCAATGTGAGCCTGGCCGATGGTGAGGGGATCGAGGCCGAACTCGTTGGAGAGAACGACACGGACGACCGGGCCGCCGAGGGAGATGTGGACGATCTCGCGGAGGGTGGTGTCGCCGGCGAGCAGCTTGCCTTCGGGGTTAGATGCGGCCATGGGCGAGGTGGCCCAGGTGCCGACCCAGTGGTCTGGCTGTCCGGCGGCCGAGGCGGGCAGGCGGAAGGTGCAGAGGCAGAGCAGGAGGAGTGCAACGGGTTAGAGTGTGCGAAGGTGTTGGCGGATGCGATGGCGAAGGGTCATGGGGCTTCCTTGCATGGGTTTAGCTTCGCCGTCCATCTTACTGGTGTTTTCATTGGGTGGCGAAGTTCACGTATAGTTGCCGTGGCCGTGCGAACGCTAGCGGGACGGGCGTGAACAGGGTAGTGGGCGCTTCGCTCCGAGTTGATTGATGAGGAAAAGCTGACGATGAGATGGGTTAAGGTTATTCTGCTTAGCATGACTACCGCGATGGCAGCACATGGCGCTGTAACGAAGGCGGCTTTCGGTACGACTCCCGATGGCAAGACAGTGGACATCTATACGTTGAAGAACGACACGATCGAGGCGCGGGTGATGACGTATGGAGCGCGGGTAGTGTCGATCGTGGTGCCAGACCGTGACGGTAAGCGGGCCGACGTGGTGCTGGGCTACAGCTCGCTGGATGGCTACCTGGCGGACAAGAGCACCTACTTTGGCGCGATTGTGGGCCGGTACGGAAACCGGATTGCGCATGGCAAGTTTTCTGTGGATGGGCATGAGTACCAGGTGCCGCTGAACAACAACGGCAACTCGCTGCATGGTGGAACGGTGGGATTCGATCAGGCGGTATGGCAGGCGCATGCGGTAGCCGATGGCGTGGAGATGACGCTGGTGAGCAAGGACGGCGATCAGGGATATCCGGGCACGCTGACGGCGCATGTGCGCTACACCATTCACCATGGCGCACTGCGGATTGACTACAGCGTGTCGAGCGATAAGGCGACGGTGGTGAACCTGACCAACCACTCGTACTTCAACCTGGGTGGCGAGGGCTCAGGCACCATTCTGGACGAAGAGATGATGATCGCCGCCGATCGCTATACCCCAGTAGATGCAGGGTTGATCCCCACGGGCGAACTGGCGCCGGTGGAGGGTACACCGTTCGACTTCCGCAAGCCAACCGTGATTGGTGCCCGCATCAACGACAACAATGAGCAGTTGAAGATTGCCGGCGGATACGACCATAACTGGGTGCTGCGCGGCGCCAACGGTGAGACCAAGACGGCAGCCAAGGTGTACGACCCCAAGAGTGGTCGTGTGCTGACGGTGACGACCACCGAGCCGGGCGTCCAGTTCTATTCGGGAAACTTTCTGGATGGGACGAAGACGGGACCGAGTGGCGTGGCGTACGGGAAGAATGCGGCACTCTGCCTGGAGACGCAGCACTATCCTGATTCGCCGAACCATCCTGCGTTCCCGACGACGCTGCTGAAGCCGGGCGAGACGCGGCACAGCACGACGACGTTTACGTTTTCCATCCACGCAAAGTAATTGCAGGAGTGCAGCCGCTGGCGACCCGCTGGCGGCTGCGCGGAGTCTGGCAGCATGAACAAAGTGGTTCTATCAGCGGATGCGGCGGTAGCGGATATCGCCAGTGGTGCGACGGTGATGCTGGGTGGGTTCGGGCTGTGTGGGATTCCCGAAAACCTGATCGCCGCCCTGGTGCGGCTGGGCGTGCGGGGTCTGCATACCATCAGCAACAACATGGGAGTCGACGGCTTTGGCATGGGTCTGATGCTGGAGGCGGGCATGATTGCGTCGCACATTGGCAGCTATGTGGGCGAGAATCGTCGGCTGGAGACGATGGTGCTACAAGGGCAGTTGGACTTGACGCTGATTCCGCAAGGCACGCTGGCGGAGCGGATTCGTGCCGGTGGCGCGGGGATTCCGGCGTTCTATGTGCCGACCGGGCTGGGTACGGTGGTAGCCGAAGGCAAGGAGACGCGGCAGATTGGTGAGCGGATGTATGTGCTGGAACACGCGCTGCATGCGGACGTTGCGCTGGTGAAGGCGTGGAAGGGTGACCGGCTGGGCAACCTGGTGTATCGCAAGACTGCGCGCAACTTCAATCCGGCGATGGCGACGGCGGCGGACCTGACGATTGCCGAAGTGGAGGAGTTGGTGTAGCCGGGTGAGTTGGATCCAGACCAGATTGTGACGCCGGGTATTTATGTCGATCGGGTGGTGGTGGGTGCGGCGTATCGCAAGCCGATTGAGGCGGAGTTTATCCGCTCGGGAGGTGCTGCATGAGCGGTAAAGAGCGGATTGCGCGACGGATTGCGCTGGAGCTGCGGGATGGCTTCTATGTGAATCTGGGGATTGGATTGCCCACGATGATTACGGCGTTTGTGCCTGCTGGAATGGATGTGACGTTTCAGTCGGAGAACGGGATGCTGGGTGTGGGGCCGGCGCCAATGGCGGGGGCGGCTGACCCTGATCTGATCAACGCGGGCAAACAGCCGGTGACGGAGCTGCCCGGCTGCTCTTACTTTGGCAGTGAGGAGTCGTTCGCGATGATTCGCGGCGGGCACATGGACATGAGTGTGTTGGGGGCGATGCAGGTGGACGAGGCAGGGAACCTGGCCAACTGGACGATTCCGGGCAAGATGGTGAAGGGGATGGGTGGCGCGATGGATCTAGTGGCCGGGGCGCGGCGTGTGATCGTGGCCATGGAGCACCAGACCAAGGAGGGCGCATCGCGGATATTGAAGGCGTGTACGCTGCCGTTGACCGGGACGCATGTGGTGCATGACATCGTCACCGAGCTTTGCTGGATTCGCGTGAGTGCTGAGGGGCTGGTACTGACGGAGGTGGCCGAAGGGCTGACTCCGCAGGAGGTGCAGGCGCGGACGGAGGCCAGGCTGATTATCTCGCCCGAGGTGCGGGTGATGGCGATGGTGGGGGCGTAGACTGCGCAGTGACGAGGGCGCGCTTGGAATGAGCGACCGGGAGCAGGAACTCAAGCAGCAGGCACGTGATGTTTTTGCTTATGCGCTGGAGGCGTCGCGGGTGACTCCGGTGATGGAGGCGCGGATTCGGTTGGACGACGGGACGCTGTGGGTGGATCGCGAT
Source organism: Acidobacteriaceae bacterium (assembly GCA_027311125.1). Taxonomy (GTDB): domain Bacteria; phylum Acidobacteriota; class Terriglobia; order Terriglobales; family Acidobacteriaceae; genus Edaphobacter. The sequence continues at coordinate 934 of DAICZO010000389.1, read as the reverse complement.
GGGTACCGGTTGCAGGATTACGCACGGATCGTCGTGGTGGCGTTGGGTAAGGCTGCGGGGGGAATGGCAGCGACGTTTTTGCGGCTGGCAGGCGAGCAGGCTGTGCGGATGGAAGTGGTGGTGTGCGGCGTGGGAGCGATGCCGGGTCTTCCGGCTGAGGCTAGAGTGTATCGCGGCGGGCATCCGACGCCGAATGACGCTTCGTTTGCTGCAGCGGAGGACGTCTTGCGCACATTGGATTCACTGACGGAACGTGACCTTGCGGTGTTTCTGATCAGTGGTGGCGGATCGGCGCTGGTGGAGAAGTTTATGCGCGAGGATGTAACTGCTGCGGAGGTGGCGGCGACGCATCGGGCGCTGGTGGAGAGCGGGGTGCCGATAGCTGCGATGAATGTAGTGCGGAAGCATCTCTCGGCGGTGAAGGGGGGACGGCTGGCTGCGGCTGCGGCTCCGGCGGAGCAGTTGACGGTGTTGGTGTCGGATGTACCGGCGGGCCAGTTGGATGCGTTGTCCTCGGGGCCGACGTTGCCGGACCGCAGTACGGTTGCCGATGTGCGCCGGATCGTGGCGGAGTATGGGTTAGAGAGTGTGCTGCCGCCGCGCGTGGCCGCGATGCTGCTTGATCCCGAGTTGGCTGAGACGCCGAAGGAGCATGATTCCGCGTTCACGCGGTCGCGGTGGTGCTGCCTGCTGGATAGCGGATCGTTGGAAGTCGCGGCGGCGGCGCGGGCAGCAGCACTGGGGTGGCAGGTAGAGACCGACAACACCTGCGATGACTGGAGCGCGAACGAGGCTGCGGAGTATCTGGTGGCGCGGCTGAGGCAGTTGCGCATGGCTGGCGAGCGAGTGTGTCTGCTCTCTGCCGGGGAGGTGACGGTGCGGGTGCCAGCGACGGCGACTGGGCGTGGAGGGCGGAATCAGCACTTTGCGCTGC
>DAICZO010000383.1 GCA_027311125.1 Acidobacteriaceae bacterium | reverse complement strand
TGGAGGGCGGGGAGTGCGATCAGGGTATCGCCCAGACTGCCGAGCCGATAGATCAGAACCCGTTCGATAGAGGTGGCCATGTCTGCACTCTAGTCTGCTTGGTTTGGCGGCTGTGGGCAAATTGGGTGAGTCACCTGATAGAGTTTGGTTGCTGAGAGAGTAGAACGTAATAGTGATGCTTATGGTGGATGCTGACTCGATAACCCGGATGCATACGGAGCGGACGCAGGGCTGGCACGTGGGTGCTCCGGAGCCCACGTGCGTTGGCCTGCTGGCGCTGGCGATGACGCAGCACCGAGCAAACTTTTACCTGTGGCATGAGGAAGACAAGGCGCGCGATCCCCAGGTGGCCGACGCGGAGATTGCGCGGGTGAAGCATGCAATCGACGGGCTGAACCAGCGGCGCAATGACCTGGTGGAGCAGATGGATGCGTGGCTGCTGAGGGAGTTTGGGGTGCAGAATGGTGCTGCTCCGCTGCACTCCGAGACGCCGGGACTGATGATCGACCGGTTGTCGATTCTGGCGTTGAAGATCTTCCACACGGAGGAGGAGGCGGTCCGGACCAGCGCAAGCGATGAGCACCGGCAACGTAATCAGCGGCGATTGGCGATGCTGGTGGAGCAACGAGACGACCTGGCGGGCTGCCTGGATGCCTTGTTGCGCGAGGTGAGACAGGGGGAACGGCGCTTCAAGCTGTACCGTCAATTAAAGATGTATAACGATCCGGAGTTAAACCCTGTGTTGTACGGGCAGATGACTGGCGGACGGAGTGGTAGTTGACCTGAGTGCCGGGTCTGCGTATAAAACCGAGACAAGCACAACACAAGCAATTGGCCGTCTGCTACGTTGGATGGCCGGAGCAACAAGGGTGACAGGACAAAGATGGCACAGACGAAGACAGTAGCTCCCACCGGAACGAAACGTACCCCACGCACACTCGCAGGCACCGTAGCCACTGGACAGGACCACTCGCGCAAGGACGCGCTGGCGATGTACGAAGCCGCGCTGCGACTGATGCAGGGAGGCAAGTATGTGGAAGCCCATTCGGCGTTCCAGACGATGCTGGGGACGTGTCCTGGAGATCTGGCGGACCGTGTGCGGATGTACATGAACGCGTGCCTATCGCAGGCAGCCAAGGGCAAGACAGTGTTTGCGACGCATGAAGAGCGATACGACTATGCCGTCTCGCTGTTGAACGATGGGAACTACGAAGATGCCCGCGAGCACTTCACGATCATTCTGCAGCAGAATGACAAGGCCGACTATGCGTTTTATGGTCTGGCGGTGCTGGCGAGCATGACGGGCGACTCGCATACTTGCCTGGAGCATCTGACAGAGGCGATCCGACAGAATCCTCGCAATCGTATTCAAGCCCGTGCGGATTCTGATTTTCAAGATATGACGGACGACCCACGGTTTACTGAGCTGCTGTACCCAGAGGTGTAATGCCACACCTGATGAAGAGTGGTGCGTCAGGCGTTAGCATGGGTGGGGAGAGGTACGGATGACGGTGGCAGGTTCGAGTGTGTCCAGCGAGAAGGGTTTGCGGGTGGTCGCGATTGGTGGCGGCACGGGGTTATCCACGCTGTTGCGGGGTTTGAAGCGGTATGTTGCGGCACCGGATCGACGCAAGGGTGTGCGGATGGATCGGGTGGAGGGTGGTGAACGCAGGGCGGCGGAGCGGTGTCCGGACTCGCAGTGCGTGATTCGGGAGCTTTCGGCAGTGGTGACGGTGACGGATGATGGCGGTTCGTCGGGCCGGTTGCGAGAAGACTTCAAGATGCTGCCTCCGGGCGACGTGCGTAACTGCATGGTGGCGCTGTCGGAGGATGAGCACTTGCTCTCGAAGCTATTCCGGTTCCGGTTTGAGCAGGGCGAGTTGGAAGGACACAGCTTTGGGAACCTGTTTGTAGCGGCGTTGTCGCACATTACGGGCGACTTTGCCCAGGCGGTGCAGATGTCGTCGCAGATTCTGGCTACGCGCGGGCGGATCTTTCCGGCGACGAATACGAACGTATCGCTGGCAGCGCGGATGGACGATGGTTCGATTGTGCGGGGCGAGACGAACATTACGGCGAGCAAGCAGCGGATTGTGGAGTTGATGCTGGAGCCAGCGACGGCTCATCCACTACCGGAGACGCTGGAGGCGATTGCGCAGGCCGACCTGATTACGCTGGGGCCGGGGTCGCTGTACACGTCGTTGATTACGAATCTGCTGGTGCGTGGGATTCCGGAGGCGTTGGCTGCTTCGGGTGCGACACGGGTGTATGTGTGCAACCTGATGACGCAGGCGAACGAGTCGCTGGGGCTGACGGCATCTCAGCATATTGAGGAGATATTGCAACATGCGGGACAGACGCATGGGCCGATCTTCGACTATGCGCTGATCAATACAGGACCGATCTCGCCAGATCGCCTGCAGCAGTACGCGCGGGAGGGACAGACGCCGATCGAGGCCGATCTGGAGGCGGTGCGGGCGCTGGGGGTGGAGCCGATTACAGGGAACTTTGTGCACGAAGGTGATGTGTTGCGACATGACTACGACCTAGTGGCAGAGCGGGTACTGGGTCTGGCGATGGCGCGTCCAGTAGCGCTGTTTGCGCATCCCAGCTGAGTAAGGGAGGGCGATGACGATGACACCTGTGCTGGATGGGGTGAAGGTGCGGCTGGAACCGATGAGGGCTCAGCATCTGGATGCGCTGGCAGAGGTTGCGTTTGACGACCGGATCTGGCGTTATATGACGACGTGGGTGAAGACGCGTGAGGATCTGCGTGCGTGGGTGGAGTGGGCTTTGGCCATGGAGACGGGGGGAACGACCTTGCCGTGGGTGACGATTTTGAAGGAGGAGAACCGGGTGGTGGGGGCTACGCGGTTTGCGGACCTGGATAGGCGGCATGGGACGGTGGAGCTGGGGTATACGTGGCTGGCGCCGGAGTTTCATGGGGCGGGTTTGAATCCGGAGGCGAAGCTGCTGCAGTTGGCGTATGGATTTGAGACGCTGGGGCTGCGGCGGGTGGGGCTGAAGACGCACCATGAGAACGTACAGTCGCAGGCGGCGATGCGGAAGCTGGGGGCGGTGGAAGAAGGCACGCTGCGCAACCACTATGTGATGCCGGATGGGAGTCAGCGGCACAGCGTCTGGTTTTCGATTACGCGGGAGGAATGGCCACGGGTGAAAGCTGGACTAGAGGCGCGGGTGCGGGGACTGCATCGACCGTGCGCTTGAGCTGACCGCAGGCGGCGTAGATGTCGCGGCCGCGGGGGCGGCGGATGTAGGTGGGGATGCCGCCGGCGATGAGAGATTTGTGGAAGCGGTCTACGTCTTCGGGTGAGGGCTGGGTGTAGGGGATGCCGGGGCCGGGGTTCCAGACGATGAGGTTGATCTTGGCTTTGTAGCCCTTGAGGAGGGCGAGGACCTCGCGTGCGTGCTGGGGCTGATCGTTGATGCCGCCGAGGAGGACGTACTCGAAGGTGACGTACTCGCGCTTGCCGAGGGGGATGGTGTTGAGTGCGTCGAGGAGGGCCTGGATGTTCCACTTGCGGGTGATGGGCATGACCTGCTCGCGGACGAGGTCGTTGGAGGCGTTGAGGGAGAGGGCGAGCTTGGGGCGGACGGGCTCCAGGGCGAAGCGGCGGATGGCGGGCTCGATGCCGGAGGTGGAGACGGTCATGCGGGACTCGGGGATGCCCATGAGGCCGAGGAGGCGAACGGCGTCCATGAAGGCGTCGTAGTTGAGGAAGGGCTCGCCCATGCCCATAAAGACGAGGTTGATGCGGTCGAGGCCGATCTTGACCTGGTTGCGGTTGAGAGCGGCGGCGACTTGTCCGGCGATCTCGCCGGCGGTGAGGTTGCGGCGGATGCCAAGCTTGGCGGTGAGGCAGAACTGGCAGTTGACGGCGCAGCCAACCTGGGAGGAGATGCAGATGGTGGCGCGGCGGTAGCCCTGGGCGGTCAAGGTGCCGCGGTTGCGGAGATCGGGTCTTGCGGAAGGAGTGTCCAGCTCAGTGCTTTCGTCATCACGTTCTTCGTCTTGTTCTTCTTGGGCGGCTTCGGTGCCGTCGCCGCGTTCGCCGCCGTCGCCGTTGGGCATCCAGACGGTTTCCACGGTTTCACCGTCGGCCATGCGCATGAGGTAGCGCTCGGTGCCGTCGATGGATTTTGCGGATTGGACGATCTCGGGGAGGCCGAGGGTGTAGCCGTTGGCGAGGAGGGATTCGCGGAGGGATTGGGGGAAGGTGGTGATCTGGTCGAGGGCGGTGATGCGCTGGCGGTAGAGGGCGTTCTGGAGCTGGGTGGCGCGATAGGCGGACTGGCCGAGGCTCTGCATGAGGAGCTTGAGGTCGTCGGGCGCGGTGCCGAAGAGCGGCTGGGGGGTGGTATCCCCTCCCCCGTCGATTTGTGGCAAAGTCTTCATTCGATTGCGTTTAGGTCCGGACTTGTGCGGCAAAGTCTTGCAAACAAAAGGTTTAGAGGCAAAGTATTGATAGCAATGGGCTTATTGGTGCTGGAGAGCTGCCCCCACGGCTGCTTCCCTGCTGATAATTATACGGGGTGTGTCAAGGTTTGGGTGGGTTTGGGTAAGAACAGGCCAGGGCGGCGGGGGGTGGTTTACATTCCCCTACATCCGGTGGTGAGGCTGCCGTATGT